>JACRFF010000015.1 GCA_016218005.1 Ignavibacteriales bacterium | reverse complement strand
GTCGCTGGCACGCATACCGAGTTTATTTTCCTTTTCACCGACGCTTATGCCGCCGAACGCCCGTTCGACAATAAGCGTACTGATACCGCTTTTGCCTTTGGTCGGATCCGTTTTCGTCATGACGACAAACGTTTCGGCGTACGAGCCGTTCGTGATAAACGTTTTGGTTCCTTTGAGAAGATACTGATCGCCGTCGAGTGTTGCCGCGGTGGTCATGCCGCCGGCGTCGCTGCCCGATCCCGGTTCTGTCAAACACCACGAACCGATTTTTCTTCCCATCGCAAGGTCGGGCACATACTTCTTCGCTTGTTCAGGATTCGCAAACATGGAGATGTGTTGGAGACACAATCCGCTATGGCCGGCGATGGTGAGCGCCACCGAAGGGTCGATGCGCGCAATTTCTTCCATGATGATGCAAAATTCCACTGCGCTCAACCCTGCCCCCTCAAGCTCGGTCGGAATAACCGCGCCAAGAAATCCCAACGCCGCCATTTTTTTGAACGCATCGTGCGGAAATTCTTGCGCCTCATCCAACTTCATGACGTGCGGCTTGATTTCGTGTTCGGCAAATTCCCGCACCGATTGCCGCAGCATGCGTTGCTCTTCTGTCATTGAGAAATCAATACCGGCAGATTCAGGCATACACCACCTATGGATGTTTGAATGTATCGGTCAGGTTATTCACGAGGTCGTACGGAGAAATCGCGCGTTGGAAAACATGGTCAAGGCTCGCTTCGAGCGTTTGTGTTCGCTGGGTCGTCCAGAAATCGATGTGCAGCCGCTCGTCGATCATTTCGCGAATCCGATTCCGCAGCCGCGCCTTCCGGCGTTCGGCTAACATTCCGCTGTTCGTCAAATGTTCGCGATGCCGATGAATCATTTCTGCCACCTCCGCAATTCCTTTCCCTTCGCTGGCCTGCGTCTTGAGAACGTCGGCGAGCCAACTGTGCTCATCATGCGGACGAAAGCCGAGAATCATTTTGATTGACATCACGGCTTGATCAGCCCCCGGGCGGTCTGCTTTGTTGAGAACGAAGAAGTCGGCAATCTCCATCAGTCCGGCCTTCATCGCCTGAATACCGTCGCCCGATTCCGGCACCAGTACTACCACCGTGGTATCGGCGGCGCCGGCAATATCCAACTCCGATTGACCCACACCGACCGTTTCCATCAAGATGATGTCGAACCCTGCGGCGTCAAGCACATCAGCTGCCTCTTTAGCTTTGCGGCTGAGTCCGCCCAAACTGCCGCGGGATGCCATGCTTCGGATGAAGACGCTCTCGTCAAGTTCAACGTCGCTCATGCGAACGCGATCTCCCAACAGCGCTCCGCCTGTAAACGAACTCGTCGGGTCGACGGCAATAATGCCCACGTGAAGATTCTCTCCACGATAGAACTTTGCGAGCTTGTTGGTGATCGTGCTCTTGCCCGCACCGGGAGGCCCGGTAATCCCCACGCGATACGCTCGGCCTGTATTGGAGTACAGAGCGTTCAACAATTCCAGCGAGCCGGAGTGATTGTTTTCCACCAAGGAGATGGCGCGCGCAATCGCCCGCCGGTCTTTCTGAAAGATCTTGGAAGAAATCTCGTTGGGTATCACGAAGACCGGTGTTTCGTTTTGAAATATTCTGCGGTCGTTTGAAGTCCCTCTTCAAGCGAGACGGTCGGAGTCCAACCAAGCTCCCGCTCGATGCGCCGATAGCTAACGACGCTTCGCAGTTGTTCTCCGAGTTTTGCAGGGCCGTGGTGTTCTTTGCACGACGGGTTCAACGCGTTGCGCAAGACTCGAAATACCGTGTTGACGTCATTCTCCACCCCCGTGCCAACATTGAAGACGTTCGAGCCGTGAACGCCGAGAGCGAGAAGGTTCGCCCGCACCGCATCGCCCACGAACACATAATCGCGCGTTTGTTTCCCCTCTCCGTTGATGATCGGTTGTTCGCCGCGCAACAGTTTGCTGCAAAAGATCGCCACCACGCCGGCTTCGCCGTGCGGGTTCTGGCGCGGGCCATAGACGTTCGCATAACGCAAGACAACATAGTCGATGTTGTACACCGCCCCGTAGTAAAAAAGATATTTTTCCGTTGTAAGCTTGGTAATGCCGTACGGCGAGAGAGGCCGGGTGGGATGATCTTCGTCTGCGGGAAACTCGTCTTGTTCACCGTAGAGTGCGCCGCCAGTGGAGGAGAAGATAATTTTTTTCACACTGTGCTTGCGTGCGCATTCGAACAGATTGACGCCCCCCAAGACATTGACCGAAGCATCAAATGACGGGTCGTCGACCGAACGGCGCACATCCATTTGCGCCGCGAGATGATTGAGCACGTCGATGCGCTTATCTCGAAATATCTCTTCGACCTTGCCATCCCGAATGTCAAGCGGGTAAAATGTTGCCTTCGGATGGAGATTCTCTCTCGAACCGCTGGATAAGTCGTCGATGACGACAACGTTATGGCCTGCTTGGATGTATGCATCTACGACGTGCGACCCGATGAAACCCGCGCCGCCGGTAACTAAGATGTTCAAGTTTGACTCCTGTTCGTGCGACTGGGTATCGCGTTCTTTCCAATATCGCTTCGATAATACGCGCCGTCAAACGTAATGCGACTGACGGTACGATACGCCGTTTCAATGGCCGCCTTCAGTTCATGTTGATAGTCAATGGCGGTCACGCCGAGCACACGTCCGCCGGAAGTGACGATGGAATTGCCCACGCGCCTTGTTCCGGCGTGAAACACGACTACACCCTCGTCGGAATTTACGGCATCCAATCCCAAGATTTCTTTTCCTGTTTCGTATGCATCGGGATAGCCTTGCGAGGCCATCACCACACTTACCGCCGAGGCGTGGTGAAGCTTTACATCATTAGGCCGCAGGCGGCTCTGCGCCACTGAAAGAAAAAGTTCAGCCGCGTCTCCATCAATCAAGGGAACCACGGCCTGCGTTTCAGGATCTCCGAACCGGCAATTGTATTCAAGCACGCTGGGTCCATCCGCAGTGAGCATCAATCCGACAAACAGACAGCCGCGAAACGGATACCCTTCCGCCTTCATCCCTCTGAGCGTCGGCTCGACAATCTCTTTCACGATACGAGAGTGTAACACCGGCGTTACGCACGGCGCCGGGGCATACGCACCCATGCCTCCCGTGTTTTTTCCGCGATCTCCATCAAGAATACGTTTGTGGTCTTGCGCAGGAGCGAGAAGAGCAAAACGATCTCCGTCCGTCAGAACGAATATCGACGCCTCGACTCCCTCCAAACATTCCTCGATCACGACGGACGCGCCGGCATCACCAAACGTTTTGCTGACAAAACATTCTTCGAGAGCCGCAGCCGCTTCTGCCAACGTCGAACACACCGCCACACCTTTTCCTGCCGCCAGTCCATCTGCTTTGATGACGATGGGCAGCGCTGCCGAGCGGATAACATCAGAGGCGGCGTGGTACTCATCAAAGCGAAAAGTTTTGAATTGCGCCGTTGGAATGCGGTGCCGACCCATAAACTCTTTCGCAAATACTTTGCTTCCTTCAAGGCGAGCCGCCGCTTTCGAGGGACCAAAGATGGCCAAGCCTTCCGACTCAAAAAGATCGACAATGCCTTCGACCAACGGTTGCTCGGGCCCAACCACCGTAAGGTCTACCGATTCTTTTCTTGCAAACTTCAGCAGCGCAGGAAGGTCATGCGCTTTGATGGGCACGTTATCGGCTACTGAATCCGTTCCTGCATTGCCGGGGGCACACCAAAGTTTTTTCACGCTCGGACTTTGTTTCAGTTTCCACGCCAATGCGTGTTCGCGTCCACCGGAACCTACCACCAGCACGTTCACGCGGCCTCCTCCACTTTCGTGAACGTACCCTTGTCATAGTCCATCAGAAATTGGAATATCCGCGCTAACTCGCCTGTAAGATTTTGCCGGTCAAATCCATCGACAAACTCCGGCGATGGCTTTGGCAATTGCTTTTGCACGAATTGCGCGTAGAGTTCTTTCAATGCCGCCTCGTGCGCCGCTACATCGTGGATCGGCACCACGCGCGCTGCACCGGATTCTTTGATCAACTGCTGCGTATATCCCTCCACGATCGAAGCGAGAATTGGTTTGCGCGTTCCGAAGTATTCGTACAGCTTTCCGGGCGAAAGAATATCGTGGTCGAGAGCATACCAGAGTACGTCGGCTGCCATCAATTCTCGAACGCACGCGCCGTGTTCCAAGTATCCGGTAAACCGTACATGCGGCGCAACGCCGAGATGTTCAACTAATTTCGTTTCATCTTTGCGCTTGTTGCCGATGAGAACGAATTCAATCCTTTCTCGCCATTGTTCATCGTGTTTGAGAAGATTGGCAAACGCGGTCAGCAGAACCTTCGGCGTCCGGCCGCCATAGAACGTGCCGGCGTGAGCGACCACCATTTTTTTTGCCGAGCCGCTTCTTTCGAAGCGCGCCGGAATATCTTCAGCGTCATAGCCGTGCGGAATAATGGCAACATCGTGATACGTCAAGTGTCGATGTGTTTTGAGAATGGTCTCCTTGATTCGCCGATGCGCGACCACGATACGGTCGGCGGATTTCAACACCTTGCGCTCGAGGCGCTTGTTCAACCACTTGTGCAACGGCGTCGGGAAATACTTGAACGGGTATTCCAGCCACGAATCCCGATAGTCGACAACAAGCGGCAAGCCAAATTTTTTCTTGAGTCCGAGGCCGATGAGAAAGTCCGTTTGCGGCGGCGCGGTCGCATAGATGATATCAAACGATTCGCCGGCGAGTAATTCTGCCCCTTTGCGGAGAGCGTTTCGTTTCCAGCCGATCTTGTTGTCGGGAATAAAGACGAGGTCGCTGCAATAGCGCAGCACTTTTCGCGTACGCTCGGACGGAGTTTTAATGACTTTCTTCTTGAAGAGCTTGTTGGCGTCGAGCGAGTTCGTTCGCACAATCTGAATGCCCGCGTCTTCCGCCTCTTTCAATAATGATTCGTCGTAGGCATAATACCCTTTGGGCACGACGGTGAGAACGGTGGGCTTCCATCCGTACTTGAGAAGATATTTTGCAAACTTCACGGTGCGCTGAACGCCGCTCAGCCCGAGCGGCGGAAAGTAGTACGCAATCATCAACACTTTTCTGAAACCATCCGTCATAGCGTCAATAATTCCTTCGTTGAACGATTCAAGACCTCACAACCTTTGCCGCGGATGACGATGTCATCCTCAAGGCGGACTCCGCAGACATTCGGCACGTAAATTCCCGGTTCAATCGTCGCCACATTTCTGGTTTGAAGAACATCCTTGCTGAGCGCCGACAGACGCAGCGGCTCGTGAATCTCCAATCCGACGCCGTGCCCCAGCGAGTGATTAAAGTACCGGCCATAGCCGCGCTTGCGGATGTGATTGCGCGCAATGCGGTCCAGGGTTTTTCCGTGCACTCCTTCGGCGGCACGCTCGATGGCAAGCAGTTGCGCTTCCAGCACGGTTGAATATATCTTTTTTTTCTCCCGACTCACCGTTCCAACGGCAACTGTGCGCGTCAGGTCGCTGCAATAACCTCGGAACCGACAGCCGAAGTCGAGCGTCACCAAATCGCCGCGCCGCAGCTTGCGTTCCGATGCGCGAGCGTGGGGAAGCGCTCCGCGTTCACCGGAAGCGACAAGAGGTTCAAACGCATCTCCATCCGAACCGGCTGTTCGGTGCAAATACGAAATCTCCGCCGCGATATCAAGCTCACGAATTCCCGGTTTGATCAGCCGAAGAATGCGCGTGAAGACGGCGTCTGTTATTTCCACCGCCTTGCGAATCAAAACGATTTCAAATTCTTCCTTCACCGCCACGAGCGGTTCAACAACGTTCACCGTGTCAACCAATCTCATAGAAGAAAAAAGCCGGCGCACGTTGTGATACACCGCAAGCGTAAGATGCCCGGCAGGAATTCCAACCCGCGTGCGGGGTCGAAGCAATTTTTTTTCTGCCGCGAGCGCAAACAAAGATTTGGATGCCGTAAGAATCTCGAACCCCTCAACCTCGTTCGGAGCTTGCGTTTTGTAGCGGCCATCCGTGAGCAGCCATTGCTTGCGGGAAGAAACGAGCACAACGGCGTTGGAGCCGGTGAATCCCGTCAGCCATCGGATGTGAGGAAGGTGCGTAATGAAAAGCGCGTCGAGTTTGAGACGTGAGAGCGAGTGCCGAAGTGCAGCCAGTCGGCTCGCCTCGCTTCGCGGGCGAAGCGGGCTGCGTCCGCCTCGGCGAGCCGAAGGCGAGACGGGAAGCGGGTTGGCAGTCATGCGGCTAGAGGTGATAATTCGGTGCTTCTTTCGTGATGGCAATGTCGTGCGGATGGCTTTCACGCAGTCCGGCTTCCGTCATGCGAACAAACCGCGCGTTCTTTTTCATCTCGGCAATCGTCCGGCAGCCGCAGTATCCCATCGCCGCCCGCAGTCCGCCTACCATTTGGTAGATGATATCGCTCAGCTGGCCCTTGAACGGCACGCGGCCTTCGATTCCTTCCGGCACGAGTTTGGGAATATCGTCTTCGACATCTTGAAAGTAGCGGTCTCTGCTTCCCGACTTCATCGCTTCGATGGAACCCATGCCTCGGTAGATTTTGAAACTGCGTCCTTCGTAAAGAACTTTTTCGCCGGGGCTTTCGTCAACACCGGCGAACAATCCTCCGATCATCACGGCATCGGCGCCGGCCGCAATGGCTTTCGCGATATCACCCGTGTGTTTGATGCCCCCATCCGCAATGATGGGAACGCGGGCTTTCGACGCCGCTTTCACGCACTCCATGATGGCGTGCACTTGCGGAACGCCCACGCCCGCCACAATGCGCGTGGTGCAGATGGAACCCGGACCGATGCCGACCTTAATTCCATCGACGCCGGCACGAATGAGTTCGCGCGTCCCTTCGGTCGTGCCGACATTGCCGGCGATGAGATCAACGCTAAAGCGTTTGCGGACACGCCGCACCATGTCGATGACACCGCGCGAGTGCCCGTGTGCCGTATCGATCACCACGATATCCGCACCGGCAGCAACCAATTCATGGACACGCTCCATCGTATCCGCCGTAACACCAACTGCCGCGCCCACGCGAAGGCGACCGTGTTCGTCTTTGCACGCGTTGGGATGACGTTTCTTCTTTTGAATATCTTTGAAGGTGATCAAGCCCTTCAGCTTGCCGTTCTTATCCACCACCGGAAGTTTTTCGATGCGGTGCTTCTGCAAAATCTTTTCGGCTTCTTCCAGCGTCGTTCCGACCGATGCGGTAACAAGTTTCTCGCTTGTCATAACCGTCGACACGCGCGCATCAAGATTCGGCTCGAATCGCAGGTCCCGGTTGGTGAGGATGCCGACAAGTTGCTCGTGCTCGACAATGGGAATGCCGGAGATGCTGTATTTCTTCATCACCTCCAACGCTTCGCGGACAGTTTGGTGCGGCGCAAGCGTAATGGGCTTTTGGATCATGCCGCTCTCCGAACGCTTGACGCGGTCGACTTCCTCCGCCTGACGCGCGATGGTCATGTTCTTATGCAGAATGCCGATGCCCCCTTCACGCGCCATAGCAATAGCCATGTCGGCCTCGGTCACCGTATCCATCGCCGCACTCAGCAGCGGAATATCCATCGTAATGTTGCGCGTCAACTTCGTGCGCACGTCGGCTTCGCGCGGCAGCACCGACGAAGCCGCCGGCACTAAGAGCACGTCATCGTAGGTTACTGCTTCGCCAAGAATTTTGTTCTTTGCCATCCCGATCTCATGCGTTATTCAAACGCTGCAATTCCCGTAATATCCTCGCCGACGATCAGCGTGTGCATCTCGTGCGTTCCTTCGTACGTCTTCACACTCTCTAGATTGTTCGCGTGCCGCATCACCGGATATTCATCGAGAATGCCGTTGGCTCCCAAAATCTCTCGTGCCATGCGCGCAATTTCCAACGCGTGATACACGTTGTTGCGCTTCGCCAATGAGATTTGGGTGAACTTCGCCTTGTTCTGGTCTTTCAATCTGCCTAATTGCAGGCACATCAATTGCGCCTTGGTAATTTCAGAAAGCATGTGCACCAATTTTTCCTGCGTCAGTTGGAAGGCGGCGATCGGCTTGCCGAACTGAATACGGGATTTCGCATAGTTCAACGCCGCATCGTAGCATGCCATGGCAGACCCCACCGCGCCCCACGCAATGCCGTACCGCGCCTGAGAGAGACACATCAGCGGCGATTTGAGTCCGCCCGATGTTGGCAAGAGATTCGATTCCGGTATCCAGCAATCTTGGAACACCAACTCCGACGTTACTGAAGCACGCAATGAGTGCTTTCCGTGCATCTCTGGCGCGGTGAACCCTTTCGACCCTTTCTCCACAAGAAAACCGCGAATCTCGCCATCGAGTTTCGCCCACACCACCGCCACATCCGCGAGCGTGCCGTTGGTGATCCACATCTTTGCGCCGTTAAGGACGAAGCCGCCGTCCTTGCGTTCGGCGCGCGTAATCATACCGCCGGGATTCGATCCATAGTCCGGCTCCGTTAATCCGAAACAACCAACGGCTTTGCCGGACGCCAAAAGCGGCAGCCACCGCTCTTTGTGTTCCTCCGATCCAAAGGCGTAGATCGGATACATCACCAACCCGCTTTGCACCGACGCAAAACTCCGCACCCCGCTATCGCCCCGCTCCAATTCCTGCATCAACAATCCGTATGAGACGTTGTTCATTTCAGCGCAACCGTACTTGGCGGGAAGAGTCGGCCCAAAAAGTCCAAGCTCTGCCATCTTGGGTACCAAATCCATGGGGAATGTCCCCGCACGGTAGTGCTTTTCGATAATGGGCAGAACGTTCTCTTCTACAAAGGCGCGCACGGCATCACGAGCCAGTTTTTCTTCCTGGCCAAGGAGTTCATTCAAATTATAGTAGTCAACGCCTTGAAAACGGGGCATTAGGACATCCTTCGGGGGGTTCGATTCGCTTCCGGACGGAAGAAACTCACAAAATTGTGCGAAAACTTACCCAAATATCGATGGAAAGTCAAGGTGGCAGCGGGCAGGAAAAAAGAAGAGCCAGGTTTTCGGCTGACCCCACCACGAGCAACCGATTGCTGGCTCCACAAGAAGGAGATACGAGAACGTGGGTTGTGTTCTCACCAAGTGTATACTGAAGTCGAAGAAAAAAGTTGCGTGACCGCGAAGAAACTTTTTCAGTCTTCCTCGAGTTTCAAGATGGGAACTTTGATCTTGTAACGCCTGATCTTGAGGTAGAGCGCTTTGGTGGTGATGCCCAACGCCGACGCCGTTTTTGCTCGGTTATAGTTGAACCGCTTGAGTCCACGCTCAATCATAATGCGCTCCATTTCCTTCAACGGAACGACGGCATCTTTGGAAAGGTCTGCAGGGCGTGTGCCGGTTGATTTGGTTTCGGGAGATGCGTTGATCCATAAATCTTTTGGTTCGATCACATCGCCGTGCGACAAAGCGATGGCCCCCTCAATCACGTGTTCGAGTTCACGAACGTTGCCCGGCCAATCATACGATTTCAAATCTTGGAGCGCTTGCGGACTCAGGCGCTTAAGTTTCGACTTCCGCGCAAGAAAATGATTGACGAGGTCGGCAATATCTTCCTTCCGATCTTTCAACGGCGGTAGTTTTAGACTGACAACGTTGAGACGATACAGCAAGTCCTCGCGGAATCGGCCGGCCTTGACTTCATTCTCAAGGTTCTTGTTGGTGGCAGAGACGATACGCACGTCTACTTTCCGCGTGCTTGTTCCGCCGACGCGCCGAAATTCTCCCGTTTCCAGAAAACGCAGGAGTTTCGGTTGCGTGGTTGTTGAGATATCGCCCACTTCATCAAGGAAAAGCGTGCCGCCGTTCGCCACCTCCACCAAACCTTGTTTCGTTTTGATGGCGCTTGTAAACGAACCCTTCTCGTGTCCGAACAGTTCGCTCTCGAGAAGTTGATCTGGCATAGCGGCACAATTTACCGCAATGAACGGCTGCTCCTTGCGAGGGCTGTGCCGGTGGATGAGTTGCGCAAAGAGTTCCTTGCCTGTCCCGCTCGCCCCATGAATAAGCACAAAGGATTCACTGGCGGCAAACTTTTTGGCCTTTTCGATCAACTCACGAATTGTTTTGCCGGAGCCAATAATCGCCGATGGTTGATAAAACTGAAATGCTTCTCTTGCGATCAAGAGCTGTCGATGCTCGATGGCTCGCCAAATGGCTGCAATCAATTGTTGGGTGTCGTACGGCTTGCCGATAAAATCATAGGCGCCGAGCTTGGTGGTTTCAATTGCCGTTCGGATGTCGGTCATGCTGGTGAGCATAATAACTTGCGTCGTCGGCACTTGCTCCTTGATATGACGCAGGAACTCAATGCCTGATACGCGGGGCATCTTGATGTCTAACAGAACGAGGTCGTAGAGCTGTCCTTGAAGCAGAGTCATCGCCTCGGCAACGCTGTTCGCTACCGAGGTGGCAAACTCCGGAATGTCGTCAAGCTCGGTTTTAAGAAGGTAGGTGATTGCTTCCTCGTCGTCGACTACGAGGATGTGATGACGGGAAGCCATGGTGGGAAAAGTTCCCCGCTACGGAGTGGTCAGCACTCGT
>JACRFF010000107.1 GCA_016218005.1 Ignavibacteriales bacterium | reverse complement strand
GCAGGCATTGGAATATGGTCTGATCGACAAGGTGCTGACCAAGCGCACGACCGAAACCAAAAAAGAAAAATAATCGATGAGCAAACAGAAAAGCGAAGATAAAGTTCGTTGTTCCTTCTGCGGACGAAGACCCGAAGAAGTGACCAGCATTATTGCCGGTCCGGATGTCTACATCTGCGATATGTGCGTCTCGACGTCGATGGATATCATCCGCAACAACTTGTCATCATCGCGGACGAAACGGATCAAGAACAAAGGTCTTCTCACGCCCACACAGATCAAAGCCGCTCTGGATGAGTATGTGATCGGTCAGGATCAGGCGAAGAAGACTCTTGCCGTGGCCGTCTATAATCATTATAAAAGGATCGATTCGCAGGAACAATTTTCCGACCCCGACAATGTCGAGATCGAAAAGAGCAACATTCTGCTGATCGGTTCGACGGGAACGGGAAAGACACTGCTTGCACAGACGCTCGCTCGCATTCTGGATGTTCCGTTCGCGATCGCCGATGCGACCACATTGACGGAGGCCGGTTACGTCGGCGATGATGTTGAAACGGTATTGGTGCATCTGCTGCAGAACGCCGAATATAATGTAGAACGGGCGGAACGCGGAATCGTCTATATCGACGAGATCGATAAGATCGCCCGGAAGAGCGACAGCGCATCCATTACGCGCGATGTATCCGGAGAGGGCGTCCAGCAGGCATTGTTGAAGATCCTTGAAGGAACGGTCGCGGGTGTCCCGCCGAAAGGCGGACGCAAACATCCGGAACAAAGTCTCATCAATCTCAACACAAAGAACATCCTCTTCATCTGCGGAGGCGCATTCGAAGGACTCGAAAAGATCATCTCCCGCCGGGTTCACAAGAATGCCATCGGTTTCGGTGCGGAGATCAAGAGCAAGAAGGAACAGTCAGCGGACGTCTATATTCAGATGTCCGAACCGGATGATCTGCTCAAGTTCGGACTTATACCCGAATTCATCGGCCGGCTTCCTGTTTTGACGACGCTGCATTCGCTGGATGAGACGGCGTTGATGAACATCTTGACCGAACCGCGTAATGCCATTGTGAAACAGTTCAAAAAACTCTTCAAATACGAAGGGGTCGAACTGGATTTCGAAGAAGCGGCGTTGAAACAGATCGTCGGACGAGCGATGGCGCGGGGTACAGGAGCACGAGCACTGCGTTCTGTCGTTGAAGAGATTATGCGCGATATAATGTATGAACTGCCGTCAAAGACGAACGTGACCAAATGTGTCGTGACCAAAGAGACCGTCGAAAAGAAGAAAGAACCGATCTATGTTCTTGAGGAAAGAAAATCTGCGTGATCTCTTCACCACATAGACACATCGTACACATAGAAGAACAGAAAATAAAAAAATCCCGCACTGCGGGATTTTTTATTGTACATCCAATCGTAACGATGGTGAATCCGTCACTCATTCCCGACGACCCAGCTTAATGCGATGAT
>JACRFF010000102.1 GCA_016218005.1 Ignavibacteriales bacterium | reverse complement strand
TGATCCGCAGCCGACAATTCCACTGATGGACTGGTTCTCGCCATGCCAGAAATCATAGCACCTTTCTCCCGATATGTCTAGCTATTTATGGGACACCACACTAGCGGCGTAGATGCCGCCGCCGTAACTAGAAGATGTGTTGCTGCTGATGGTGTTGTTGGTAAGCGTCACGGTACCCCAGGAGGTGAAGATGCCACCGCCAGAAGAAGCGGTGTTGTTCTTGATCGTATTGCCGGAGATGGTTGTCGCGCCACCGGAGTGAGAGAAGCTTACTCCAGTGCCTTTATTATCCGTAATGGTACTGTTCGTTATCTTCAACGTGCCCGCGATGTTGTACGCATAGATACCCGGCGCGGAGTTGTTCCTTATGGTGCAGTAGTTGATAAAGGGGTGGGCGTTGTTCATCCGTATCGCCCCGTTATCGCTCACGCTGGTGCCGCCCGCATACTCCACGGTGCAGTACTCCATGATGGACCCGCTGGCATAATCGCCACTGCTGGTGCTGTAAGTGGCGTCCGTGCTGGAGTCGCTAAACAGGATGTACGCCCATTTGGCTGTGGTGCCGGTGGAGGCGTCTTTGCCGCCGGTAAAGGTAATAGGGCTGGCGCTCGTGCCCTTCGCTATCAGCCCGCCGTCAATCTGGAGCGCCTTGTCTGCGTCAAATTTTACGGTGACGCCCGGTTCTATGGTCAGGGTGACGCCGCTCCTGACGATAACGTTACCGGTAACGGAATAGGGGCTGTTTGCCGCCGTCCACGTGGTGTCGGCGGATATGTAGCCCGACGCGGTGGTATCGGCAAGGGCGGTATTTTCCCTTGCGCCCGCCAGCAACGAAACCACGCCGGCACACGCAAACGTATACAAAAGACTTCTTATTATGCTACGCATGACATTCTTCTCCTTCAAAAAAAGTGTTTGATAATAATCCTGTCACAATGTAGGGTGGGCATTGCCCACCAGAACAAATTCCACGGCTCTCGAATTTCAACTGCCAACCACCATCGGATTAATCATTTATGGTAGGCAGTGCCTACCCTACGTACTTCGAACCTACCCCGGTGGGCAGTGCCCACCCTAGTGCGCCTGAGAGTGCGCAATGTCAGAGGGGTGCAAGTCCCCTTCAGGTAAAAC
>JACRFF010000004.1 GCA_016218005.1 Ignavibacteriales bacterium | reverse complement strand
TTGAAGCCGGCTATCCATACCCGACAAGGGTGCGTTTTGAACTTGTTGAAAAGGATATTAATTCTTACCGCCGCGCCGCGGATTTTCTCAATATCAACAATGTAGACTTAGTCAGTTTGCAGTTCGAATATGGAATTTTTGGCGGCCGGGCCGGCAGCCATATTCTTGCACTTCTCCGCGGTTTGCGTATGCCTATTGTTACTACTCTGCATACAATACTCAAAAACCCTGACCAGGATCAGCGCAGAGTATTAGAGGAAGTTGCAGCTTTATCGGATCGTTTGGTGGTAATGAGTGAGCGGGGTGCTGGTTTTTTACGCGATATCTATAGTGTGTCGCCTGAAAAGATAGACCTTATTCCTCATGGGATCCCCGATGTGCCGTTTGTTGATCCGAGTTTTAATAAAGACCTATTTGGAGTGGAGGGTAAAACCGTTTTGTTAAGTTTCGGCCTGCTTTCATCGAGTAAAGGTTACGAAACAGTTATTTCGGCAATGCCGGAAATTCTTAAAAGGTTTCCGGATTTAGTTTACATAGTCGTCGGTGTCACTCATCCGCATGTTTTAAAAAACGACGGGGAGAAATACCGCCTGTCTTTGCAATGGCTCGCGCAGGAGAAGGGTGTTGAAAGTAATGTTATTTTTTACAACCGATTTGTCAGCCTTGAAGAATTAGTCGAGTTTATCAGCGTCGCGGATATCTATATAACACCGTATCTAAACGAGGCGCAGATAGCCTCCGGCACACTAGCCTACACCTTAGGAGCCGGCAAAGCGGTTATTTCTACCCCGTACTGGTACGCAGAAGAAGTCCTTTCGGAGGGCAGGGGCGTACTCTTCCCTTTCAAAGATTCAGCCGCCTTGGCAGAACAGGTTATCAGCCTGCTCGATAATGAATCGGACAGGCATGCAATGCGGAAACGCGCCTACATGTTCGGCAGAACGATGATCTGGTCCGAAGTGGCGCAGCGGTACATGGCTAGTTTCGAATGGGCCCGGGCCGAGCGCCGGCATTACATTCCCGCCGGACTAATCTCAAAAACACTCGATAAATATCCCGGTGAACTTCCCGCCATTAATCTGGAGCATCTGGGTTTGCTTACCGATTCGACGGGAATATTTCAGCATGCTCTTTTTTCGGTTCCCAATTATTCGCATGGCTATACGACAGATGATAACGCCCGCGCGCTATTGGTTACCGTACTTTTAGACAGCCTCGGCAACCACAAGTGGCTCGCGTTGGCCTCGCGGTATCTCGCCTTTCTCGGTTTTGCATTCAACGAAAAGACGAACCGGTTCAGGAATTACATGGATTATCAGCGTAACTGGCTCGAGGATTCGGGATCGGACGACAGCCATGGCCGCTCGCTTATGGCGTTAGGTACA
>JACRFF010000109.1 GCA_016218005.1 Ignavibacteriales bacterium | reverse complement strand
GTTGCTCGTTCTCCAGATGAGAACGCTTTGCCAACGACAATTTGCGGAAGAGTGAGACATGAATGTTTTGAGCAGCGAAATAGACCACCAGCCGGCAATTCTTTCCGTTGCCACTTCGACTCCCGCACAACGCTACTCGCAGGAACAAATCTACGACCTTGCCTGCACGCACTCGGAATTCTATCGCAGTCATCGCATCAGAGAGATCTTCATGAACAGCGACATCGCATTCCGGCATTTGTATCTCGATGCAAATGCGCTCGCGTCGTTGGAGACCACAGATCAAATGCACAAGCGCTATCAGATCGGAGCAGTCGAAATCGGGAAGAAAGCTATTCAGAAATGTATCGCCGAAAGCGGCCTCACAGCTGATGAGATCGATTACGTTATTGCAGTTTCATGCACGGGATATTTGTGTCCGGGTCTTTCATCCATTTACATCAAAGAACTGGGACTGCGGAACAATGTTCAGCGTGCAGATTTGATCGGGATGGGATGCGCGGGCGCGATGCCGGGATTACAGCGCGCGTATGACTTCGTCAAAGCGTATCCCGAAAAGAAAGCGCTGGTGGTTGCGGTGGAAATCTGTTCTGCATGTTACTACCTCGACGATTCGCTTGAAACGGTTGTGGGCAATGCAATCTGCGGCGATGGTGCTGCGGCCGTGCTCGTAGGACTGAGTGCAGCAAACACCGTCCCGAAGATCGTAGGATTCGAATCGTTTCTTGAACCAGCCTATATCGACACAGTGGGATTTGAACAGCGGGAGGGAAAACTCAGAATCATTCTCTCGAAAGATATCCGTGACCTTGCCGGCGGACTTTCGTGTCAGCTCGTAGATCAAATACTCCGACGCTTCAATGTGGGGAAAGATCAGGTCGCACACTGGATACTCCACTCCGGCGGACGCAAAGTGATCGATGGGGTTCGGCAAGCTATCGGGCTGACGGCGGACCAAGTGCATCACAGTAAATATGTGTTGAGCAATTTCGGGAACATGTCGTCGCCAACCGTGTTGTTCGTTCTCAATCAAGCGTTGCACCATTCGAACGGAACAGGTGTGCCGCGTCCGGATGATTTGGGAATCATGCTGGCGCTCGGTCCAGGTTTGGCCGTCGAAGGAGCGCTGCTCAAATGGTGAATTGTCCAGTGGAGCGTGGCGGTCGTGATGTGCCGCGTTGTCAAGAGATGCGCAGTATGAAACCACAATTCGGTGTTCTCATCTGCTCCCTTGCCTTGCTATGGTATAGCGGATGCGGATCGACAAAAGAATTCCCCGCAATTCCCAAAGGCCTTGATCGCGCCAACGTCAAGACGCTCTCCGTGAAAATGACGGCGGTGCGGTATCGGTTCACACCGGAGGAAGTTCACGTCAAAGCGGGAACACTTGTCCATCTGGAAGTGAAGAGCACCGAAGGCACACACGGGTTCGCGCTTGATGCGTTCGGGATTGACGAAACACTCGAAGAAGGTAAGACAAACGTGATTGAGTTCT
>JACRFF010000108.1 GCA_016218005.1 Ignavibacteriales bacterium | reverse complement strand
GGCAAGTCGATCGCGTTCATTTCAACACGCGACGGCGAATCGCAGATTTGGATGATCTCGACTGCCGGCGGTGAAGCGAAGAAAATTTCCAGCATCGCCACCGAAGCAAGCGGACTCGTTGTCTCGCCGGATGGAAAATGGTTTGCGTTCAGCTCAGACGTCTATCCCGATTGTCCTGACGAAGATTGCAACGTCAAACGGATGGAAGCGGTGGAGAAGAACAAAGTGAAGGCGAAAATCTTCACGCATCTTCCGTTCCGCGTGTGGAATTACTGGAAGGATGGAAAGCGAAGTCATCTCTTCGTCATGCCATCTGCTGGTGGGAAAGCGGTCGACCTCACGCCCGGCGATTATGACACTCCACCGATTGACTTGACCGGTAACTGGAGCTATGCCTTCTCGCCTGATAGCAAAGAGATCGCGTTCGAGCGCAACACCGACCCGATGATCGCCGCGAGCACGAACAATGACATTTGGATTGTGCCCGTCGCCGGAGGCGAGGCGAAGAAGATCACGACCAATCCTGCCAACGACAGTCAACCGCTCTACTCGCCGGATGGAAAATATATTGCCTACCGTGCGATGAAGCGGGCGGGGTTTGAATCCGACCAGAATGACCTGATGCTGTATGAACGCGCAACCGGAGCCGTGTCGAATCTGACTGCCGATGCCGACTTCAGCGTGAACGACGTTGTCTGGTCGCCGGATTCGAGATCAATCTACTTCAACGCCGAGGACAAAGGGAGCGTTTCGATCTTCAAACTCTCGGTACGGGAAAAGAAAACTACGACGGTGCTTGGTAAAGCGTGGAACACCGCATTGCGGCTGTCGCCGGATGGCGCCACGTTAGTGTTTGCGCAAGAGATGGCGAATCGCCCGACGGAGATCGTCCGGATGGATGCGAGCGGAAAAAATCTTAAACCAATCTCGGCGATCAACAGCGAGCGAGTGAGCGCGTTGGAGATGAATCTGTTGGAGGAGTTCTGGTTTGATGGTGCAAACGGCACGAAGGTGGAAGGCTTTCTGCTGAAGCCGGCGAAGTTCGATCCCGCAAAAAAATATCCCTTGATCTTTCTTGTGCACGGTGGACCTCAGGGGCAATGGGGCGACGACTTCCACTACCGGTGGAATTCGCAGATGTTCACTTCACGCGGCCACGTGGTGGTGATGGTGAATCCTCGCGGCAGCACCGGCTACGGCCAGCAGTTCACCGACGAGATCAGCAAAGACTGGGGCGGCAAGGTGTACGAAGATTTGATGAAGGGATTAGACTATGTGCTGAAGACCTATCCGTTCATCGATGGCAACCGGATGGCGGCGGCGGGGGCGTCGTACGGTGGATACATGATGAATTGGATCGCCGGACACACCGACCGATTCAAAGCGATCGTAAGTCACGATGGCATGTTCAATCCGTGGAGCGCCTACGGCACGACGGAAGAACTTTGGTTCAATGAATGGGAGTTTGGCGGCACGCCGTACAAAAATCCCGACCTCTTCAACACATGGTCGCCGATGCTTTCGGCGGAGAAGATCAAAACGCCGACGCTCGTCATTCACGGTCAGTTAGACTATCGGCTGGACGTGAGTGAAGGGTTCCAGTTCTTCACGGCGCTTCAGCGCCAAGGGGTGAAGTCGAAGATGCTGTACTTCCCGGATGAAGGACATCATGTGCTAAAGCCGCAGAACTCGGAGCTATGGTACAAAACCGTGTTGGATTGGATTGAAGAATATACGAGGTGAGTTATGGCGAGAGCAAAGAAAGAAGCGAGAAAGAAGAGGAGCGTCGGGCGTCAACGAACTGCGTTAAAAAGGAGGGCCGCGTTGGCGGGAAAACAGAGTGCAAGCGGCTTGAAGCACTTCAAAGAAAGTATGTTGAAACTCATCGTTGAGACATCAACGAACCTGCCGCCGGATGTGCGGCGTGCACTCAAGAGTGCGATGGAAGAAGAAGAGAAGGGGACGCGATCCGATCTGGCGCTCCAAACGATTGCCGTGAACATTGACATGGCGTGCGACCACAGCGGCCCGATCTGCCAGGATACCGGCATGCCGACGTTTGAAATTCTCACGCCGGTCGGCGCGAATCAGATTGTGATGAAAAAAGAAATCAAGGAAGCGATTGTCGAGGCGACGGAGTTGGGCAAACTTCGCAACAACTCTGTCGATTCGCTCACCGGAAAAAACTCCGGCAACAATCTCGGCCCCGGCACGCCGGTCATTCACTTCGAGCAGCACGCAAGCGGCGAGATCGAAGTCCGGTTGTTGCTGAAGGGGGGCGGATGCGAGAACAAGAACAGCCAGTATTCGCTTCCGGCTGAACTGCCGAATCTCGGCCGCGCCGACCGCAACCTCGAAGGAATTCGCAAGTGCATTATGCACGCGGTGTGGCAGGCGCAAGGGCAAGGGTGCAGTATCGGTGCGGTTGGCGTTGGGATTGGCGGCGACCGAACGAGCGGCTATGCGCTTGCCAAACAGCAGCTCTTCCGCACGATCGATGACATCAATCCCGATTCCTCATTGGCGAAATTAGAGGAAACTATCGTGCGTGATGCGAACACGCTCGGCATCGGTACGATGGGCTTCGGCGGACGGGTGACGTTGATCGGATGCAAGATTGGCGTGGCAAATCGCCTGCCTGCGAGCTTCTTCGTTTCAGTGGCGTATGATTGCTGGGCGTTCCGTCGTCTCGGCGTCGTGCTCGATTCCAAGAGTGGCGCCATCAAACGGTGGCTCTATCGCGATGATACGCCCGCCATCAAAATGGCGAAGGGCGAAGGACTCGCACTCACAGGCCGCGAAGTTCGTCTCACGGCTCCGCTCGCTGAAGAACAAGTTCGCGCGCTGAAAGTTGGCGATGTCGTTCTACTGAGCGGCAGCGTTCACATGGGGCGAGACATGCTGCATCATCATCTCATCTCGCACGATTCACCGGTCGACCTTGCTGGCGGAGTCATCTACCATTGCGGTCCCGTAGCGCTGAAACAAAACGGCAAGTGGAACATCACCGCGGCAGGGCCGACGACGAGCAGTCGTGAAGAGCCGTACCAAGGAGAGATCATAAAGAAGTTTGGCGTGCGCGCGGTGATCGGCAAAGGAGGCATGGGAGCGAAGACGCTGGCGGCGCTGAAAGAGAACGGCGCGGTGTACCTCAACGCCATCGGCGGGGCGGCGCAGTACTACGCCAAGTGCATCGAGCGGGTCGAAGGTGTCGACTTTCTGCAGGAGTTCGGCATTCCGGAAGCAATGTGGCACGTGCGCATCAAAGATTTTCCCGCCATCGTTACGATGGATGCCAAAGGCAACAGTCTGCACGCCGACGTTGAAAAAACTTCTGCCGAAGAGTTGACAAAGTTTAGTTCGACTTAGAAACCCACCGCCTTTGGCGGTGAGTATGGACAGTTGGCTTTGCCGTTGTTGCGACCCCTCCCGCCTTGGAAGCGGCGGGCAAGCTGTCCCGACGGACATCGTCGGAACATCCCCCCTTAGGAAGGGGAGAAAATTTCTCCCCCTTGCTTATGCCGAAGGCATCTGGCGAAGCCATGGCTTTGCCACCTTCGGGAGGGGGAGTGGGGTTGCAAAAAGCCATCGCCTTTGGCGATGGTTGTTTACAGAACGTGCCACAGCCTAGCGTTTCCGGTGTATGCCATTGGACGCCACGTGGTTGTTTGCGTGGCGTTGCTTTTTCTCAATGAGAATGAATTCCGAACACAATCCACATCGCGGCGCAGAGGCGCTGTTGCTCATTACCGTTTTGATTTGGGCGTTGAACGCTCCGTTGGTGAAATATGGCATCGGCCAAATGGATGTGTTTGTCTTCAACGCCATTCGCTTTATCGTTGCTTCTTCCGTCATCGCGGCGCTGCTGTTTTCGCGGTCGACGTGGAAAACAGTTCAGCGCGGAGATTGGTGGGTGCTGATTCGTCTGGGATTGATCACCAATGTCTTCTATCAGCTTACTTTCATCTTTGCATTCAAACTCACCACCGCCGGCAACGGCGCCGTGCTGATGGCAACCTCTCCTCTGTGGACCCTTTTGCTGAATGCTCGACTGCATCACGAACGAGTTCCGCGCATTGCCATCGTTGGTTCCATGGTGTCGCTCGTCGGTATTGCACTGATGATCGTCGGCAGCGGGAAAGAATTTGAGCTTGCCAGCGGAGCCATAGTTGGCGACGCCTTGGCACTGGTAGCCGCCTTCTTGTGGGCATTGAATACGACGATGCAGAAGGATGCGTTGCAACGATATTCTTCCGTGCAAACCATGCTGGTATCGGTAGGCGTTGGCGCCGCGTGTCTCTCCGCTGCGGCGGTTCCGAGTGCGATCAGTTTTCCGTGGAGCCAGATTCATTTCACGCAGTGGTTCGTGCCGGTTATTTCCGGCGGACTCTCCATCGGAATCGCTTACGTGATGTGGGCGAACGGCGTACGGCATATTGGCCCGCGCAAGACGGGCAACTACGGTAATCTGATTCCGGTGCTCGCGTTTGTTGCCGCTTCGATTCTCTTGAAAGAACCGGTCACAATCTACCACGTCTCCGGCGCGTCGTTGACGGTGGGCGGCGTATGGATTGCGAGACATTGAAATGAAAACGCCCGACTATCCGGTGACGGCACGCCCGCTTCGCCCGCGTCCACCTCGGCGAGCTAAAGGCGAGACGGGAAGCGCGGCGAGCGGGCAGGCCCGCCTAAGCACAAAGTGCGTCGGCGGGCAGACATTCGATTTCTTCGGGAGAAGTATATCAATTTTGTGCCGCATACGTTCGTGTATGAAGAACACGGCGGCACAAGCCCGTTTAGCACGCGGCAGCCATTGCCCGTGTATGTCGAAAAGAGTATCTTTGACCTACCGTCTATCTACATCAACGGCGGCAAGCGCGGATTTCTCATTGAGATCAATCCGGATGATCTTCGGACGACGCTTGAGGTGGTTGAGGTGGAGACGGCTGTGATAAAATCTGGAGGATAAGTATGGTAGAACTTAATTGGACTCCTGAGCTTCGTCTGGCGCTTGCACTTGTGCTCGGCTTTCTTGTCGGATTGGAGCGCGAGGGAATTAAGGCGGAGCAAAGTTTAGTGTTTGGCGGTGTGCGCACGCATCCGCTGATTAGTTTATTCGGATTCGGATGCGCCTGGCTGTTTCACGTCGGGGTGGTCTGGATGCTGCCCATCGGATTGATTGCCGTTGGCTCGCTGACCTCCGTGGCGTACGTTGCCAAGATTCGCAACGATCGTTTTGGCACGACGAGTGAATTCTCGGCATTGCTTACGTTCGTTACCGGTGCGCTGACGATGCTGGTGGATGTTTGGGTTCCGATGGCGTTGGGAGTGGTGAATGCGATCCTGCTTTCGGAAAAGGCTATGCTGGAAGGTTATGTCGAGCGATTAAACCGCGTGGAGTTTCTTGCGACGCTGAAATTCGTTTTGGTTACGGTGATCATTCTTCCCGTACTGCCGAATCAAGAGTACACGCGCTTTGGCCTGAATCCGGCACGCATCTGGCAGATCGTCGTGCTTGTCTCGACGATAGGATTCGTCGGGTATCTTTTGGAAAAACGGCTTGGCGATAAAGTGGGATTGTGGCTTTCAGGATTACTAGGGGGTATAGTTTCTAGCACGGCGCTAACGATTGCGGTCGGTCGCATGGCGCAACGCTCCCCCGAACGCGCGACGAGTTCGTTGCAAGCGGCATTGCTGGCGAGTTCGGTCATGTATCTGCGAGTTTGGGTGATCATCTGGTTTGTGAATTCGGCGTTCATTCCATACGTGTGGTGGAAACTTGCGACACTAAGTGCGATCGGCGTCATGCTTGCTATGACACTGGGGAAATCCACACAACGTGCAGACACAACCACGATGGAGGCATTGCAAAACCCGTTTGAAATCCGCCCGTCGATTGTCTTCGCAGTAGTCTTCGTGGTACTTTCGGTGGTCACTGCGTTCGTCAAGCAGACGGTTGGTGAAACAGGCGTCGTCGGATTGGCGGCAATCGTTGGAGTATCGGACATCACCCCTTTCATCCTTTCCATTGTGCAAGGGCTGAACGGAATCTCAAGTCTCATTATCGCGGCAATCATTGTCTCAACGCTGAGCAATATCGTCGCGAAGGCTGTCTATTTTATGTGGCTATCTCCCACAACACGCAAGCAAACGTTGATACGCTTCGGCGTTTGGGCGTTACTCCATATCCCGATCATTCTTG
>JACRFF010000003.1 GCA_016218005.1 Ignavibacteriales bacterium | reverse complement strand
CACATGCCCCTTGCCCAACTTTCCGACGAAGTGTCCGATCTCGAACATGGCAAAACTCAAGTCAGAGGAATTAACAACAAAGAACGCAAATCGGACATCCGTCCGCTCCGGAATTGTGTCGAGCATAAGCATCTGGCCTTCGTTCCGCGTTAACGGGATATCTTCCACGCCGATTTCCGAAAGAAATTGGCTGAGCTGTGTGAGCAGAGGGTCGTTCGGTTCCGAGACGACATACACTTTGTTGTTCGCTGGCGCTGTCGGCGCCGCAGGTTGCGGCGGCGGCGGGGCGGCGGCTGACTTGGGAGGCGGTTTCAGTACACGCGCTCCACCGGGTGCTTGTGTTGGCGTCTCGGTAACTGGAGGAGGGGGCGCCGCTGCTCCAAGGTCCGGTGATGATTTGAGCTTCTCATACATTTCATGCATTCCATGAAGGATCAACTGCGCAGATGATTGAAAAAAGAACCCGCCGTTCTGATCTCCCAGAATCTTGTTCTTATAGGGAAACCCGATGGGCCCAACTGCTTCAAGCATCTCCAAGCACGACTTGCGCCACTCTAAATATTTGTTCTGCAACCGCGCATTGTAACCGGAGAAATCGAACCCTCCTTGCGGCACTAATTGCGTGCCCGTAGCAATCAACTCTTCAAATTTTTTCTTGATCTGATCCGACATCGACGGTTTTTTAAGTGCAATAAGTTACGAGACGGTGGCCTGAACTTCTTTCATAAAATTCGTGAACACGTTTATTGCTTCGCACTCGCGCTCACCCAATCTGTACGTAAATCCTTCGAGATACTCTTTTGCGGCTTCACTGGTGAGGCCTAATTGCTTTGCGTGAAGTTGACCGACTTCGCCGAGGTCTTCTTCACCCCGTTCCAATGCCCGCTTGAGCACCACTTTCAATTCTGCTTTTGCCGCTTCAGGCAAATCGTTCCGCATAGCCCAGACGGCGAAGACGAACGGAAGCTTTTGCCAATCATACCATTCGGTTGCAAGGTCGAAAACCAGCTCAAAGTCTGCCAAACCCGATCTCGCTCGCCGAAGCGCTTCATCGCCGATAAGCAACACCGCATCAAACTTGGAGTAGTCATTGATTCCGGAGTGCATCCGCCGGAAAATCGCTCGCACACCAAATTTCTTTTCCAACAATACCGCCAGCAGCTTTACCGAGGTGGCCGTGTCATCGACGATTCCGATAACCTTGCCCTCAAGGTCTCGCCACCCGTGGTTGGAGAAGAGCATCACACTCCTGACCTGATCGCGGGTGGCGATGCAATATCCCAGCAGGTCAAAGCGATCTTGTTGGTGGAGATAGTCTGCCAGAGAAAATAGGCCCGCATCGATCTGATTTTTTTCCGCAAGCAGTCCCATTCGCCGCGGAACGACAGGTAAAATGCGGAACTGCCGCTTTTCCAGTTTTTCGTAGAATGGAACCGAATTAAGATACGGAATTTTCCCAATGATGTTAGAGCGATGCACTTCCAGCGGATTATAGTAGACGTCGCGTTCAACCGGAATCTTACCTGCATCCTTGATGATTTTGATCAGTTGTTCCTTCGCCAAGGTTGCCGGACTGAGAGCGCCGGCATCGTGCGCAATCCGTTCACCGCCCACAGTGCCGTCCATATCATCCGCGCCAAAGTTGAGCGCAACCGATGCCACTTCTTCTGTCAGCATCACCCAGTACGCTTTGATGTGGGGAAAATTGTCGAGCATAAGCCGCGAGACGGCAATCATCTTCAGGTCGTCAATGGCAGATGTGAATTGATCGCGCGGTTTGATGCCGGTTTCTCCGGGTTGGAATGCCAGCGGAATAAACGTCAAGAAGCCGCCCGTTTCGTCTTGCGCCTCGCGGAGCTTCAGCATGTGCAGAAGCCGTTCTTCAATGGTCTCAACGTGCCCGTACAGAATCGTGCTGTTGGTGGGAATGCCCAGCCGGTGAGCAATCTTGTGTACCTCAAACCACGTCTTCGCGCCAATCTTTTGATTGAAGAGCAGCTTTCGAACTCGCTCAGAAAATATTTCTGCGCCGCCTCCCGGCATAGTCCGCACGCCGGCATCCTTTAGTTGAATCAGCACCTCTTCAATCGGCAGCTTGAATTTCTTGTGGAAGAAATCGATCTCGACGGCCGTAAACGCCTTCACATCGATGTTGGGAAAGCGTTTCTTGATCTCTCGCACCATGTCGAGGTAATACTTCCACTCCCACTCCGGATGCAATCCACCCGTAATGTGAACCTCGTGAATTGCCGGCGTAAGCTTCGCGAGGATACTTTCAATTGTCATCTCGTATGCGTCGGGCGCGCCTGGCTTCTTGGCAAAGGTGCAGAACTTGCAGGAGAGAACGCAAACGTTGGTCGGCTCGATCTTCTGATTCAACACAAAATAGACGGCGTCGCCGCTGCGCCGACTCTGCACTGCGTGAGCCATTTTCCCAATGGCAATGAGATCGTTTGAGGCAAACAGCAGCTTGCCGTCATCCAGCAGCAGGCGCTCGCCCCGCTGCAGCTTTTCCCACACCTGTTCTAGCCGTCGGTCTCGAAATAATATCTCACTCATCAATCCACCTTACTGCCAGTATGTATCCCAACGTTCGTCCACAATCTTCTTGATGCTCGAATCCATCTCCAGCGGATTGGGGTATCCTCTCTTCCACGTGGCATCAATTCCCATAACGCCCTCATACACCGGACTGATACCGATCATTTCTTGGCGGGTAAACACGATATCGCGTTCACAATCAAATCGCGTAAAGATTCCCCAAATGGTGTTGGTTGCATCCTCTATGTCGACGTCGCTGCTCACTGCCGCTATCATCGGAATTCCGGCCAACTCTTTGCGCTTGACGAGACTCTCAATCACATCCTTGCCATTCCCTCTCACCTTCACCGCCAGCAAGCAATCGTGCCAGAGCTTGGTGGAAAGAATTCGCCGGTCATCGCTCGTGGTTTGGTCTGCCGTCCTTCGCACCGATTCAACATCACGGCGCGCTATCGGCGCTCCACGGCTCTTGCGCGTCGCATCAAGAATCATCTTGCTGCCAAGCTCCATGGTGTAACTCGTAAAATCCAATGTATCGAGCGGAACTTTGGGAATGAGAACAAAGTCGAAATGCGGGTCGTAGTTCGAACGAATTTCATGTAGAACGGCTGCCCGGTTGCGTACATCGACTCCTGCCGAAACAAGCACAAGACATTTCGTAAGCGAGAGCTGTCCGGTTCCAAGCAAACCGAGAGCGGCTTTCATCGCTTCCTTCTTGTATCGCTCCTCCACGGAGACGACAAGAAGGTTGTGGAATCCCGCCTCATAGTATGCCCACACATCGCGAACCTCTTTGTGAATGAGCCGTGCGAGCGGCCCGAGTATGTGCTGCGTTGCGTCGCCGAGAAACTTATCTTCCATCGGTGGAATTCCAACGACGGTCGCCGGATAAATTGGATAACGTCGTCGCGTCATGGTTTTGACGTGAAAGACCGGAAACGGCGCAGCCGCAGAGTAGTGGCCAAAGTGATCTCCGAACGGACCTTCCATCTTTCGTTCGTTGTGCGGCACGATTCCCTCAAGAATAAATTCTGCCTGAGCAGGAACCTGAATTGAAATCTTGCGGCCGCGTGTCATGGCCATGGGTTTGCCGCGCAAAAAGGAAGCAAATTGCACTTCGTCGATTCCCTCGGGCAAAGCCGCAATGGAAGCTAACAACAAGGCCGGATCCGTACCCAGCGCAACGGCAACTTCAAGGTCTTGGCCCAATCGTTCTGCTCGGCGATAATGGAAGCCTCCTCCCTTTTGAATCTGCCAGTGCATTCCGGTAGTTCGTTCGTTGAACACGTGAAGGCGATACATTCCCACGTTTCGCTTTCCTTCCAACGGGTCGTACGTAAGCACTTGCCCCTGCGTAATGAACTTGCCGCCGTCTTCCGGCCAACAAGTCTGAATAGGAAGCGTATCGAGCCTTGGCTCCTCTTCAATCTCTTGTGCAACGCCTCCCAATATCTTGCGGCTTCGAGCAACCGCCGCCTTACGCACCACCGAGCGGTGCTTCCACAGTTGGAATGGTTTTGGAGAAATGGCTTGTTCCGCAAAGTGAATAATCTCGGTTCCAAACTCCTCAGGGTGTTTCCCCAGCGCTAATTCTATGCGCCGCTCAGAAGCGTACACGTTGATGGCCAACGGAAATCGGGAACCTCGTACGCGCTCGAAGAGAAGCGCCGGCTTGCGTTCGCGGACCGCCCGTGCGGCAATTTCAGTAATCTCAAATGCAGGGTCGACTTCAACCGACACACGGTGCAATTCTCCAACTGATTCCAGAAATCGAACGAACTCGCCAAGCGCAGGAAATTGCATCCGGGCTACTCCAATTCTTCGGCGCGCCAACCGCGGCTTTGCCGCACGCCAATGACACCGAGAACTTTTTCGACGAACGCGTGGACGTATTCATCGACTGACTTGGGAACAAAATACAACGGAGGCGATATTGGCATAACATATGCGCCATCGCGTGAAAGGCGTGCCGCTTGTTCCAAGCTCAGCGTCGAAAGCGGCGTCTCTCGCACACACAACACTAACTTGTATCGCTCCTTCAGCGCCACTTGCGCAGTACGAGTAATCAACGTATCGCCTATGCCTGAGGCAATTTTTCCCATCGTGGAAATTGAACACGGCAGAATAACGTAAGCATCAATGTTGTTGGAACCCGAAGCAATGGGGGCGCTGAGGTCGTCATCCGAAAACTGCTTCTTGACGAATGGCGCGAGTGCGTGCTCGTTAATCCCCAGTTCGTCGTGAAGCAATACTTTTCCCCATTTACTGATGACGAGAAACTTATCACCAGGGCATTGCTTGAGAAACTCCTGAGCAAAAATTGCTCCCGATGAACCCGTAATGCCGATAACGATCCTCACGGAAAATACACTCCCATCAACACCATGCCAAACACGGCAAATCCGAGAACGGCGTTAATTTTGAAGAATGATAGTTCAACATCGTCCGATTTTTTTTGCTCCAGATACAACAGCGCACCCGTGAGCGCCAGAAATGGCAATGCAGCAAGAGCCTTGATGTAGAAAACGAACAAGTTTCCGATAATGATAAACGACACGAGGTGCAGCGCGGCTGAAATTTGGAGCGCTTGTTTCCTCCCAAACCGAGAGCTAAACGAATACAATCCTGCTTCACGGTCAAAAAGTTCATCGAGCGTCGAATAGATAATATCGAAACCGGCAACCCAAAACAGCGTGAAGAGTGCCAGCAGCGCCGGCGGGCCGATGTTCTCAAACGAATGCTGCACGGCAAACCAGCCGCCGAGCGGCGCCATCGCCAACCCAAGCCCCACTCCAAAGTGAGCAAAAAACGTAAATCGTTTCATGTAGGGATAAGCTGTGAAGACAACCAATGGCACTGGCGAAAGCAAAAGGCAAAAAGAAGAAATCAACGCGGCGCAGATGAAGTAGACGGTAAGACCAAGGACAAGCACGATGGCGGCGTCTCGCATCAACATGCGACCGCTCGGAAGCTCACGGTCTACCGTGCGTGGATTCCGTCGGTCGATGTGGCGGTCGATCATGCGGTTGAGCGCCAGCGCCGAT
>JACRFF010000106.1 GCA_016218005.1 Ignavibacteriales bacterium | reverse complement strand
GCTGTCGCAAAATTCTACTTCGGAAAGATCGACAATGAGTTCTCTCGTCTGCGGCGTGCAAATAACGAGGAATTCTCCTTTGAGTTCCGGAGAGACATTGGCGTCTAACCGCCGCTCTTTCAACTTCAAGATCGCCGCCGCGCCGTTACGCTTGATATCAACGTGCATACTTCGCTCCTCTGGACTCACGTTAGAACATATCCAAACATTTCAGCAGCTGCTGGAATGCAACAATGCCTTGGCCGGCGGCTTTCGTTTGCAACTGAAAATTGTAGAAGCGGTCCGCATGCGGCTTGGCGAAACTAATACGCAGGGGTGCGTGGGATTCACGGCAGAGAAAAGCGCTGGGCAACGCAAGACCGACATTCAGGTCGATGGCAACATCAAACGTATTGGCGTTCATCCGTCGGATCAATTCTTGCCGCGGCACATACCACCGGTTGATCTCAGATTGTTCGTAGGGGAGTGTTCGAATGTTTGCTATGCCTGTGGTAACCCGTTGAAACTCTTCCCGCACAATGACGGATACCGTGCCTGAAGAAAATCGGCGTGATAAGTATTTCATCAGCATATAGGTTGACTCCGCTCCAATCGCCGACTCCGGGAATAAGACCAATACGCGGTGCGCACGAGAGAGGATATCATTGAACCGAAGTGTCGGCTCTTTCTTCTGACGAAAGTGGATACCGGTGTACCACGTTCCGACGTTCAATCGCAGCCGTTCAAACATTCAATCGGATTACTTCTTCTTCTCGTATCGTTCCGCTTGTGCGTCCAACAATTTCGCGATGAAATCTTGGTCGAAGAAATAGTATCTGATCTGGAGGCTGAACCGGAGGATCTTGTCCTTGCCGCTGCCCTCAAACCCGTCATACTTCTTGCTTCCCGTCAACACATATTCTCCCTGAGCCGAGACAGACCAGAACTCATTGAAAAAAATATCGGCGCCGCCGCCGAAGGCAATGTGAAAATCGAGCGGAGTAGAAACGCCGAGGGACGAATTTTGACCTGTGAGTTTCGGGTAGAAGAGCGCGTACCCACCGCCGGCAAGAATATACGGATTGAACGTGCTGTTCGGGCTCACATCCAATGCCAGATAGCCGTTGCCGGAAAACATGGATGTTTTGCCGGAAACACCCGCGGCATCCTTGAACCCCATCTGCTCAAGCTGAGCCGATGCTCGCAGGCTCACGTACTCCGTCATCGAATACGCAACCGATAGGCCGCCGCCGAGGCCGAAGGAGGTGCTGGCTTGATCGCCAGAAATATTCCCCATGATGCCGCTCAGACCGACGCCGAGCTTGCCTGAACGCATTTGCGCCCCTGCATCCGATAAAACAAACATCAAACCGAGGCACAGGAGTCCGAAGGTATTGATTGATCGTTTCATAACTTCCTCGACTATGATGAAATGTGTTCGCCGTTTAACATGTTGAGAAACTCTCGTTCACCGATGAGTTTGACGCCCAACGTTCGGGCTTTGTCCAGTTTCGACCCTGCTTCTTCTCCGACGACGACAGCATCGGTGTTCTTGCTTACACTTGACGCCACAACTCCACCTCGTTCCTCGATGCGCCGCTTTGCTTCTTCTCGCTTCATGGTAGCAAGCGAACCTGTGAGAACGAAAGTTTTGCCTGCGAACAGTGAAACTTGCCTAATGTTGCGTTCTTTTTCTGCCATTTGCAAGCCCGCACTTTTCAATCGCGCAATAATGCGTCGATTATGCGAATCTGAAAAGAAATTGACGATGCTTTCGCCAATGCGAGGACCTATGCCCTGCACTGATTGCAGCTCTTCCACCGTTGCTTTTCCAATGGATTCCAGTGAACGAAAACTTCGGGTAACCAATTGCGCAACACCGGCGCCAACATGGCGTATCCCCATGGCGTACACAACACGCGTGAACGGCTGCTGTTTGCTGGCATCAATTGCCGCCAGAAGGTTCTCTACACTTTTCATTCCCCACCCATCCATCGCTTCGATTCTCGCTCGATGAGTGCGCAGGTCGTAGATATCCGCATAATTGTGAAGCAAGCCCAGCCCGACGAATTGATCGACGATGGCTTCGCCCAATCCCTCGATATCCATAGCGCCGCGATGAGCAAAGTGCACGATGCGCCCTCGAACTTGGGCTGGACACTCGGAGTTCTCACAAGAGTAGTTCGCTTCTTCGGCGGGACGAAACAGTTTTGTGCCACACTCCGGGCAGGTTTGAGTAAACGCAAATCGTTGAGCAGATGCGGGCCGACGTTCCATCATCACTTCGGAAATTTTGGGAATGACGTCTCCGCCGCGTTCGACAATAACCGTATCGCCAACCCGAATATCCAACTGGTGAATGTAGTCTTCGTTATGGAGCGTTGCGCGAGAGACTGTCGTGCCGCCGAGAAAGACCGGCTTAAGCTCCGCAACGGGCGTCACGGTTCCCATCCGCCCAACTTGGAAGGTGATTCCCTCCAGCGTTGTTTCCGCCTTCCGCGCGGCAAACTTGAACGCAATAGCCCACCGCGGACTCTTTGCGACTGCCCCAAGTTGTTGCTGTTGACCCAACGCATCCACCTTGGCTACCACGCCATCGATATCGAACGGCAATTCATCGCGCCGACGTTCCCACTCTTTCCAATACTCGATCACGCTTTCAATCGAATCGCATCGTTGAGCGTGTGCGCTTGCGACAAATCCGACCTTCTTCAACAATTGAAGATTTTCGTAGTGCGATTTTGTGTCGATCTCATCTGTGCGGAGCGAGTAGGCGGCAAAATGGAGTTTGCGCTTGGCAACTTCCTTGGAGTCTTGCAGTTTCAACGTGCCCGCCGCCGAGTTCCGCGGGTTGACGAACAATTTTTCTCCGGCAAGTTCGCGTTCCTCGTTCATCCGTCGGAAATCTTCGCGCGTCATATACACTTCGCCGCGCACTTCCATCGGCTTCATTCCACGCGGCGGCGGGATGAGCTTCGGCGGAAGCGAGCGAACCGTTTTGAGATGCTGCGGTATGT
>JACRFF010000105.1 GCA_016218005.1 Ignavibacteriales bacterium | reverse complement strand
TTTGTGCATTCGATGAATCAAATCATCCATCGCACCGAGCTGGCGTTTCTCGATTTCATTCCGGTGAATGTCCGCACGACCCAGCACGAAGAGCGCATCATGCGGTTGGCGGAAAATCGAACGCTGTTGAAAAATCTGATTCGACCGTTGCTGCCGCACTACGACTACGTTATCATCGACACGCCGCCGGTGTTGCGCGGATTGACGACCGTCGCGATGACCGCCGCCGATACGATCCTGATTCCGATCAAGTCGGGGCATTTTTCGCTCGAAGCTATCGAGAAACTTATTCGCTATCTCGACTGGGTGTACGAAGCCGCCAATCGGAACTTAAAGATCGAAGGCATTCTCCAGACGATGTACGAGCCGAAAACAAAAGTCACCGAAATCACCGACCGCGAACTCCAAACGCGATTCCGACGTTATGTACTTCGAACCAACATTCCGAAGAATACTCATCTCACCGAAGCTTCGTTCTACGGCAAACCCTCCGTCCTCTTCAACGCAACATCGAAGGGAACGCTCGCCTATCTCGAGCTTGCCAAAGAACTGATCGAACGACACACTCCTCAGCAAGCTTCTCCACTACAATCGAACGATAGTGTGAGAAGTGAATCCGCGTAGTCGGCAGTTGGGTTTGCAGGCTCAGTTGGTGGGAGCAGAAACATTGCGGTGCGACGACGGGAACGTGCGCACGAAGGATTTGCTGAGATCATTTCTCACATCCAAGAACGGATTTTGAAGTTCTGAGAACGATTTCATTTCACGTGGCGAAATTACCACCATTTGGTCTAAATCATCAAGGCATACATTTTGCAGTGCTCTGGCGAGTTCAATGAGTCCTTCGCTGAGAAAAATAACAAGTGTTTTCGCTCTTGTTCTGGTCGTTATTTTTGTTCCACGGCCAGGCTTGTCCAAACGTGAAATCGCGAATCGCCCAGTTCTGGCTCATCGTCTTTGCTTTCCACAACCGTGTGCCGATGTTGCGGCACTTCAACCATCAGGGAAATCTCAAACGCCAACCTTCTCCATTCAACAAGCCAAGTGGGAAGCTCGTTGTTAAGGCTTGGCGTTTATACCCGCTGGTTAGACAGAACAACAGTTCATCATCTCAAAACATATTCAAGGAGATTGGTAATGCAACCTAACAAGAATTGGATGACGCTCGTTCTCACGATGATCGTGGGATTGAGCATGGCAACCACATCATACGGAATGCCAAACTTTGCTCGCCGCTACAATATGAGTTGTGCATCTTGCCACAACGGAATCCCGCGTTTGAATGAATTTGGCTTCCAGTTTCGCGCTGCCGGATTCCGTCTTCCCGATGAGATTGGGAAAGGCGAAAGCTCCACGAACGCTGGCGATTACATTGCTGCTCGAACACAAACGCGCTTCGACTACAAAACCTCTGACGTTCCAACAGCATCGGGAACAACCTCCAGCAGCAACACACAGTTGACATTCCACGAGGTGACGTTCTATCCAATCACAGGAGCGTTTGGAAAGAACTACGCTTCGCTCGTCGAAATGTCCTTCTTGCCGGATGAACCAGCAGAGATTGAGAATGCGTACGTTCGCGCAAACTATGGAGATGGCAACAAATTCTGGTCCGTTCGCGCCGGCATCTTTCACCCATTTGAAGGATACGGCGCCTCCGACCGCCCACTCGGTCTTTCACGTCCTTTGATTCAGTCGGCGGCTGCCAACAATGGTCAGTCCACACTCTTCAAGCCGTGGGGATTTGATCAGGCGGGACTCGAAGTTGGTTACACGATGGACAAGACTTCATTCCGTGCAACCGTGTTCAATGGTTTGATTGCGCCAAACAGCACTACAGCGGAACCGGCTCAGGGCGGCAGTCTCTCCAAGTCCAGCACACAGCCTTCACGCGACAACAAGGATGTACAGTTGACCGCAACGCATATGCTCACGGATGACGGTGGCGGCGTAACGGGGTACGCGTACCTCGGAAACGTTGATCTTCCTGTCGCCGGCAGCCTTGTGAAAAACTCTTTCCAACGGTATGCGTTGTACGGCAGCTATCCGGTTCAAAAATTCCTGTTCCTCGGTGGCTACCAAACCGGGGCTGACAATCTGGGCACGAGCTTCAACAGCAATGGCTACTTTGGTGAAGTCAACTACAATTTGTCCGAACCGATGTGGGTGGGCGTTCGATATGACGGTTTTGATCCTTCCACGAGTACGGGCCAGAACGAAGTTTCAGCTCTAACCGCGGTGGCGAATTTCTACGCCGACAGTGGACTTCAATTCATCGGTGAATTTCAAAACAAAGCCACGAAAAAGGGAACCCTCGGCACGCAGACGGACAACAGCGTGCAAGTTCGGATGATCTTCATCTTCTAACGAAGAGTTTGAATTCTGCGGCGGTGGATCGTACCACGGCCGCAGCGCTCTTCAGACAGGAATTACATAATGAAAAAGCTCCATCAAATCACGGCAGTTGTAGCAATTCTTTGCCTTGCTGTTTCCTTTGGAGCGGCACGGCAGGAAAAATCGGATGGCAAGATAGTCTTTGTGGACAAAAAATGTGGGGGCTGCCACTCGGTCGAAGCAGCGGGGATTGTGAAGAAGTCTGCATCGACTTCCAAGCAGGGTCCGCCGGATCTTTCGACCGTGGGCACGAGCGTCGACTCAGCATTCATTGCCAAGTTCCTGAAAAAGGATACGACCTTGAACGGCAAGAAGCACCTCATTCGGTTCAACGGCTCGCAGGAAGACTTCACCGCGCTTATTCAATGGCTAACTTCCTTGAAAGCCCCTGCCGACACGATGAAGAAGTAGGCATCAAACTTCTGTCTAATCACACAAGTCCCACTTGAATCCAATTTCAGGTGGGACTTTTTTCTTTTTCACTTGACCAACCTGGGCAACACCAACGCTGGTGCCGTTCTGACTGCACCTTCGTTGCTTCACTCTCACTTTTTTTGTTTATTGAACCAACATTGCTGCCGCGAAGGACGTGAAGGCACGCAAAGCGAGTGAGCTTGGCGCTTCTTTGCGAACTCTGCGGTTTCTTATTTGCATTCTGAGTCGATCACAGTATGAGCGCAAGCGAACTATCCAAAGTATACAGTCCCAAAGAGGTCGAAGACCGTTGGTACGCCCAATGGGAAAGCCGCGGACTCTTCAACGCCAACGTCAACAAGGACAAGTCGCCGTACACCATTGTCATCCCGCCGCCGAATGTTACAGGCATGCTGACGATGGGGCACGTGCTGAACAATACGATCCAAGACATCCTGATTCGCTGGAAGCGCATGCAAGGGTTCGAGGCGTGCTGGATTCCCGGCACCGACCACGCCGGCATCGCCACGCAGAACGCCGTCGAAAAATCACTCGCTAAGGAAGGAAAGAACCGCCACGACCTCGGACGCGAGAAATTCGTCGAGCGGGTGTGGGAATGGAAAGAACAGTACGGCGGCACGATTATCCGACAGCTGCGAAAACTTGGCGTTTCGTGTGATTGGCGGCGCGAGCGCTTCACGATGGACGAAGGACTTTCCGACGCCGTCAAAGAAGTGTTCGTTCGCCTCTATGATAAAGGATTGGTCTATCGCGGCAAGTACATTGTCAACTGGTGCCCATTCCACCAAACCGCGCTGAGCGACGACGAGGTTGACCACAGCGAAACGAACGGCCATCTCTACTACTTCCGTTATCCCATTGAAGGCACGAAAGAGTTTGCCGTCATCGCCACCACACGGCCGGAAACCATGCTGGGCGATACCGCGCTGTGCGTCAATCCCAAAGATGAGCGCTACAAACATCTCATCGGCAAGACCGCCATTCTTCCGATCGTCAACCGCAAGCTCCCGATCATCGCGGACGATTACATCGACTCATCATTCGGCACAGGCATAATGAAGGTAACGCCGGCGCACGACCCGAACGACTTCTTGCTCGGACAGCGCCACAATCTTCCACAGACGAATGTGTTCTATGAGAAGGCAAGAGTGAACGAATCGGCTCCGAAACAATATGAAGGTTTGGACCGGTTTGAGTGCCGGAAAGAACTTCTCAAGGATTTAGAAACCGGCGGATTTGTGGTGAAGGTTGAGCCGTACGTTCACAACGTCGGCAAATGCTATCGATGCCATACCGTTGTCGAGCCGTGGCTGTCGGATCAATGGTTCGTCAAGATGCGACCGCTCGCCGCCAAAGCGCTGCGTGTGGTGAACAGCGGCAAGATCAAATTTCATCCGGAACGCCACGCCAAAGTGTACGAGCACTGGATGATGAACATTCGGGATTGGTGCATCTCGCGGCAAATCTGGTGGGGACATCGCATTCCCGTCTACTACGCCGACGATGGCCGATCCACCGCAGCACGCAACGAAACCGAAGCACGCACGAGGCTCAATCTTTCCGCCGGCACAGCGCTGCGACAAGACGATGACGTGCTCGATACGTGGTTCTCGTCGTGGCTGTGGCCATTCTCAACGCTCGGCTGGCCGCGCGAGAACGAGGACTTGCGCTATTTCAATCCGACCGACACGCTGGTCACGGGGCCCGACATTATTTTCTTCTGGGTTGCGCGCATGGTGATGGCAAATCTGGAATTCATGGAGGGGGAGAAAAACAATAACGGCCGGCCCCGCAAGTCCGACGACGAGCTTGTTCCTTTCCGCGACGTGTACTTCACCAGCATTGTGCGCGACTTGCAGGGACGTAAGATGAGCAAGTCGCTCGGCAATTCACCGGACCCCATCGACGTCATCGGCGAGTACGGCGCCGACGCATTGCGTTTCACCATCAGCTATCTGGCGCCGCTCGGTCAAGATATTCTCTTCGGAAAAGAAAAGTGCGAACTTGGCCGCAACTTCGCCAACAAAATTTGGAATGCCGGACGCTTTCTGCTGATGAACAAACAGGAAATCTTCGGCAGCGATCCGGTCGCTCTTGACAAACTGCACACCGAGCGCATGGATATCGCCGACCGGTGGATTCTTTCGCGTCTCAATCACGCCGTGAAAGATTTCGATACCGCGCTCTCGGAGTTCACCATCAACGAGACGACGAAGATCGCGTATGATTTCATCTGGCACGATTTCTGCGATTGGTACATCGAATTAGTAAAGACACGCTTCTATGGCGGAGAACCAAACGAAGTGAAACGCGTCGTTGTTCAACGAGCGCTCTGGGTGTTCGATCAAGCGCTGCGATTGCTGCATCCCATTATGCCGTTCATCACGGAAGAACTGTGGCAGCACTTTGCCGACCGCAATGGGGCATCAATCATGAAAACGGCGTTTCCTGTTTCAGATGAAAAATTCGTCAACGCCGTAATCGAACGCGAGATGGAGTTTTTGACCAAGGTGATCGAGGCGGTGCGCAACATTCGCGGTGAGTTAAACGTGCCGCCATCGAAACAGATCGAGGTGCAGATGCATTTGCACGGAGAGATCGGTGAACGGCTTGCCGTCAACGCCCAAGACGTTCGCGGCTTGCTGGGCTATATCGACAGGCTGTGCAAAGCCAAAACGGTTCCCTCGTGGCACCGCGACGGCGAGCAATTCCAAAAGCCAAAAGCGGCCGCAAGCGCCGTGGTGGAAGGAACGGAAATTTACGTTCCGTTAGAAGGACTCATCGACCTCGACGCTGAACGGAAGCGGTTGGAAAAAGAGATTGTGCGCTTGCAAGGAATGATCGAAGGCATCGAAAGAAAACTTGGCAATGCCAGCTTCGTCGAGCGCGCACCGAAAGAAGTGGTGGAAAAGGAGCGAGAGAAGCAGCGCAACATGACGGAAAACGTACAGAAGTTGCAGGCAAATTTTTTGGGATTGCATTAGCAGAGCAACCGAACTGCGAGAAGCAAATGGTTCCTCAATCAATACGATATTTGGGCGAGCTTCGGTGCAAAGCCACCCACAGTCCGAGCAGCGTTGAGCTCATCACCGACGCACCGACGGACAATCACGGCAAGGGCGAAAGCTTTTCGCCCACCGACCTCGTGGTAACGGCGCTGGCAACGTGCATTATCACTACCACCGGTATCGTTGCCGAGCGCGAGGGGATTGCATTGGCCGGCACCAAAATCTACGCAGAGAAGCATATGTCGACTGATGGACCACGGCGCATTGCCAAAATCGTCTTACGCTTCGATGTGAGTCCCGGCGTACCGAATGAAGTGCGCAAGAAACTTGAAGCAACAGCACACGCGTGTCCGGTTGCCCGCAGTCTGCATCCGGATGTCGTCATCGATCTTGCGTTTCGTTATCCGGATTAGCTCGAATCCTTCCCACACTTCACTGATCCTTCCTCTACAAAACACAAAGACGCAGACCAACAAGGAAGGCGTTGAGGCAGCCGCAGACTTTATGTCCGCGTATTGTCTCGCCGCACACAACGCTTCATTCGCGAGACATAGGTTGAACGAGATAGACATCCGCTGCTGGTGGATGATAGTATCGGGCCTTCGGCTGTTGTTCACGCACCCCGTTATGTACGGTACGGTTTGTGTTATTCAGCTCGCAGCCAAACCTTCTCGCCCACCATCATCTTCCCACGATGTTCTTCTCTCCACTTTTCGGAGATTCCCATTTGGTACTTGATTGTCGCAGTAGGAGAGACACCGAAAACATTCACGATCTGTGCACCCGTGAGAAGAATGAGTGTGGTAACTTTGAATGCAGGAGGTGGGGCGAGTGCAATGAGATAACGGATTTCTTTCACCTTCAATTGAAGTTGGCGGTTCCAGGTTTCATTGACCACATCGTCTGATCCAGGGTGGTAACGACCAAAATCAACTGTGATGCTCTTGCCAGTATGATGCTTAATTTCCAAGGCTTGATGTCGAATGTCGGGAAACAACCCGCCACCGGGCGGATAGTTGTAGCCAAGTCGCTTTGCAACCTCGAACTCAAACCAATGACCTTTGGGACGAACCTCAAGGATGCGACCGTTTGAATCTGTTGGTGCGTCGATTGACATCAGGTCTTCGGTGAGTATGGCTAATTCCTCAAGGGTATAAAGAGTGCCTTTCGAGGGGGGCTGGTTTGCGAGACTATTTGCATCTTCTAAATCGGTTTGGTAAATGAGTTTCTTTTTCTTGTTTGCCGAGGCTAAGAGAGTTTGCCTTGATTTCATTTAGCAGAGATACCTTTCACTTGTGCGTGCGAGGAATGGACAGAGAGCGTAGACTCAATTTCTTGGATATCATCGTCCGTCAAATCGAATAGCTTGTAGCAGAGCCGGTCATTCTCTTCTTCGAGTCGGATTCGTTCTTCATTGGCAGTGGCCTGAAGTAAGTGAGAGACATTTGTGATGAGCGCGGAACTGAGTTTGGGAGAATCAAACAATCGCTTGGCGACCGGATAACTGCCCAAATAGGAAGACCAATAACGAAAGCGTTTGGCGTAAAGCGAGTTGCCGCTTGTTGTCTTATGGAAATACTCCATGACCTTTGAGTTGAGCAATCCAAGGATGGAATAGTAGGAATCGTCAGACTTGTCCTTGAGGATGATGTAGAAACAGGTGCCATTTACAAAGAACGTTTTGTCATCGAGGGCAAAGCGATTCTGTGAGGAAATATCGGGCGTGATGATTTTCCTCTGACGAAAATCGGCGGGAGATTGATGCACCCAGATTTCGTACCATCGGCGGCCACTTTCAGCAAGATAAGTTCTCGCTTCCAAC
>JACRFF010000099.1 GCA_016218005.1 Ignavibacteriales bacterium | reverse complement strand
GATCCGATTCGTCGGATCGTCGGCGGCCCGCCGATTGTCCCGACAATGTCGGGACAGCGCGATGGGTAGGTCGCTGAGAGAAATGGTTGCCTCGTTGCGCCTCGAACCTTCGGGTCGCTACGCAACAAGACAGAATTCGGCTTATCGACAGACCGCGTTCGCTTCTTATTGTCATTCCTTCATTGTCTACTGCGAACTCCGGCATTGAGCATGGCGCCACATACGAATTACCGATGGACGTATCGAACCAATGGAACTGCATTGGCCCCGGAGAATTCCGGTCAGGTCAAGAAGCTTGCCGATGAACTGACGATCTCACCGGTGCTTGCGGAAATCCTCGTGCGTCGCAACATCGATACGTTCGAGAAGTCGAAAGCATTCTTCCGCCCCTCCCTCGACGATCTCCACGACCCGTTTCTGTGCGAGGGCATGCATCATGCCGTCGAACGTCTCGTGCGTGCCGTTGAACGCAACGAGCGCATCGTCGTCTATGGCGACTACGACGTCGACGGGACAAACGGTACGGCATTGCTTTGGTCGTTCTTCAAGCACCTCAACGCCGACGCCGAATATTTCATTCCGGATCGAATCAAAGAAGGATATGGTCTTTCCGTCGCAAGTCTCGAACGCGTGCGGGAGATGCGGCCCAACATTATCGTCAGTGTCGATTGCGGAGTTACAGCAGTGCAACCGGTGGAACACGCGCGCACACTCGGCATTGATGTCGTAATTTGCGACCACCACGAGCCGGGAGATCCGCTGCCGCGCGCCACCGCCATTCTTGACCCGCTGGTTCCTGCCTGCGGGTATCCGTTCAAATATTTGTGCGGGTGCGGAGTTGGATTCAAACTTGTTCAGGCGTTACTCTCCCAAAAATCCATTGTCCAGCGACTCGATATTGACCCGCAGCAATTGATGAACTCATTCCTGCAATACGTTACGCTTGCCACGTTAGCCGATATCGTAACGTTGCAGGGCGAGAACCGCACGTTGGTCAAGATTGGTTTGGAACTCATCAATGCAAATCCACTGCCGGGTATTTTCGCGCTCATCGAATCTTCCAGATTGAAGGTCGGCAATATTTCATCGGGCCAAGTTGTGTTCGTGCTAGCTCCGCGCATCAACGCGGTGGGAAGATTGGGTGATGCAAAACGCGCCGTCGAATTGTTGACGTGCACCTCCATCGATCGGGCGCGTGAGCTTGCCCAAGTCTTGGAAAACGAAAATGCCCAGCGCCGCCGCATCGACGAAGAAACTTTCGCTCAAGCACAGGTGCTCGCCGAACCGATAGCTTCTTCTGCAAAAGTCCTGGTGCTTCATCAACCGCATTGGCATCCGGGAGTTATCGGCATCGTAGCGTCGCGCTTGGTCGAGCGGTTTTATCGACCCACCGTCATGCTCACGACCGTCGACGGCGTTGCAAAGGGGTCGGCCAGAAGCGTCTCCGGCTACAACGTGTATGAAGCGCTCCGACGATGCCAAAGTTCGATCATCCAGTTTGGCGGACATAAGTACGCCGCGGGGTTGACCGTCGAACTTGACAAGGTCGGCGAGTTCCGCGAAAAATTTCAATCCGTTGCAGATGAATTGCTGAACGACGACTTGCTTACGCCGAAAATTCAAATCGACGCCGACATCGCGTTAAGTGAATTGACGGGGAAGTTCGTCCGTGTACTCTCGCAATTCGCCCCGTTCGGCCCGGACAACATGCGGCCCGTGTTTGCCACACACAACGTCGAAGTTGTCGGAACGCCGCGCATCGTTGGAAAGAACCATCTTCGGTTCAAGGTGAAGAGCAATGGCCATATTGTCGATGCCATCGGCTTCAATTTGGGTGAACTCATTTCGCGCGTTCAGCCGGGGCAACGGGGTGTAAGTCTTGCGTTCTCGTTGGATGAAGGAGAGTTCGCGGGCAGTAACTATCCACAACTGAAGATTCGCGACATCAAGGTAGCGACGCCACAGGTGGCAACTTCCACAAACACGGCGGCGGCATCATGATTATTCTCGGCGTGGACCCGGGATCGTTGACGACAGGGTATGGAGTGGTCGATTTCCGCGGCTCTTCGTATCGGCTTCTGGCGTGCGATGTGGTGCGGAACTCCGCGGACGCGGCCATGCCGATTCGCTTGAAATCAATTTACGAACGTCTCGTCGCCGTCATTCGAAAATTCAAGCCGGACGCCATGGCCATCGAGTCTGCATTCTACGGTAAGAATGTTCAATCGACGCTGAAGATCGGCTATGTTCGCGGAGTATCGTTGTTGGCAGCCGTGCAATGCGGAATTCCCACAGTGGAGTATTCTCCGCGTGAAGTTAAACGCGCGATAGCCGGCAACGGCGCCGCATCGAAAGAGCGCGTACAGTTCATGGTAAAATCGATTCTGGGGTTGAACGAATTGCCCAAACCGTTGGATATCTCGGATGCGCTTGCCGTCGCCTTGTGCCATTCACATTATGTAGCGCCATTCGCCAAAAAATCGCGAGCGCACGCCCATCTGAAGCGGGCCGCCGGCCAGTCATGGTCCCAATTCATATTGAATCATCCCGAACGAATTGCGAGGAGCCGATGATTGCTTCGCTCACCGGAACGCTCAAGCGCAAAAGCCCGACGGAGATTCTCGTCGACGTGAACGGCGTCGGGTACGCCGTCAGTATTCCCCTCTCAACTTTTGAGCGACTGGGCAGCGAGGGAACGGCGGTGTCGCTTCTCACCTATCTCCACGTGCGCGAGGATGCACTACTGCTGTTTGGATTTGCCACGGACGAAGAGCGCGACGCATTCAAGAAACTGATTTCCGTTTCCGGTATCGGCCCAAGGTTGGCACAGGGAATTCTTTCCGGCGTTTCGGTTGCGGACTTATCTCATCACATTGCGACCGGAAATTCTGCCGCGCTTACATCCTTGCCCGGCATCGGCAAGAAAACTGCGGAGCGCTTGGTGCTTGAACTGAAGGATAAGCTTGGCGTTTCAGATTCTTCTGGCCGTGGGGTTGGGCGCTCTTCCGGCGAGATTGGCATTCGCGCGGAGGCGCTTTCCGCACTCCTCTCACTCGGCTATCAGCGGTCGGTGGCAGAGAAGGCCATCCGGCAAGCGTTGTCAGAACCCGACGCATCTTCCCTTCCGCTCGAAGCGCTCTTGAAGAAAGCGTTGCGCGCGCTTGCCTACTGAACCTGCTTGCGCGAAGCTTCGGCGAAGGCAGGCCCGCCTAAGTCCCGCAAAGCGGGACGTCGGCGGGCAGGCTTTCATAGTTCCGTCATCCTTTGTCTTGAAATTCCATCGACTTCTTGGTAGCTTCTTTCACGATAACCATGCGAAAGTCTGACATTACTCAACCCGAACGACTCGACCTTGAAGCCGATGTTGACCGCACACTTCGCCCTTCGTTCTTGCAAGAATTCGTCGGCCAGAATAAGATTGTTGAAAACCTAAAAATCTTCGTCGCCGCTTCCCGTCAACGCGCCGAGTCGCTCGATCATGTTTTGCTCACAGGCCCGCCGGGACTCGGCAAGACGACCCTCGCGTACATCATTGCGCGCGAAATGGGCACAAGCATCAAAGTCAGCTCGGGCCCTGCGTTGGAAAAGCCGGGAGACCTCGCCGGCATCCTCACTTCTCTGTCGAGACACGAAGTTTTGTTTATCGATGAAATCCATCGCTTGCCTGCGAAGATCGAGGAGTATTTGTATTCGGCGATGGAAGATTTTCGCGTGGATATTGTCATCGATAGCGGACCTGGTGCGAAGACCATTCAACTC
>JACRFF010000098.1 GCA_016218005.1 Ignavibacteriales bacterium | reverse complement strand
TTGGCAAAGTAGTGTCGGTTCTCCGGATCGCGCACCAAATGATAGAGATAGGGAAGGTAGGCAAGCATGATGTCATCGTGGTGGGGCTCGGTGTGGAGAAACGTTTTCTTGCCGACATGCTCGACCCCCTTTTCAATTTTTTTCATCATCCGCTGTTTTGTTGCAAGCGCAAGATCGCGGGCGGAAGCGCCGGACTTGCTCATCAATTCTGCGGCAAATCGGTCGCCAGTGAAATCTTTTTCCACAAGGTCGTCGAGTTTCTTCTCCTTGCGGAGGGCTAATTGGATAACGATTTCATCCGATTGAATTGCATCGATAGACGCCGCCATTTTGAAGTCGACAAACTTCCGTTCGGTCAGCAGGCTTGCTGCGCCTCGTGAAAGATAAAACCGGGCGTTGGGCAATTCGTGCAGTGAGCTGGCCGGGTATTGAGGATTCTGATGCTCCTCCACCGCCATCCGCACAATGCTCGCTTTGGCGTCTCCCGCGGCAATGATGATCGCCGTAGCATTCAGGTTGTAGGTGATGCTCGAAAGACCAATCGTAATCACCAACCGACTGCGGGAGATTTCAATGCCGCCCAGGTCTGTTGCCGCCGCCGCTTGCGTTTCGTAGTTCGTTCCCGTCAAGCGCGTAACGGAATAGAAACTCGACCCCCGGACGTTGAAGGCAATGTGTCCATCCGGACCGATGCCGCCGAGGAAAAATCCGATGCCGCCGAGTTCTCGAATCTTGCGTTCGTACTCGGTGCAGAACCAATCCACCCGATTGATGGTTTCCTTCTGAAGCCGTTCCGACTCCGTGCGTGTTTGGCGTACGCGCAAGCTCAGGTCTACAAGATTGTCGGGGAAAATTTCTTCCATCGTTTTGCCGGGCGGTAAACCAAGCGAAGTTGCATCAATCAGCAGCGCTTTGGCAGGGTCTAACCCAAAACCTTTGATGTAGAATTCGCGCACATACCAATTGAAGCTGTTGCGCTGATTCGCATCCATCGGATAGAATTCGTCGATTTGAACGAACGAAAGACTGCGCATGTCGGGCTTGTTCGCTCCGCCGATTCCATACTCGGCAAGCATCGCTTGAATTTCTTTCTTCTCCCAGCGCCCGAGAATGCGTTGCACCCAGTTGATAAAAAATTCCGGTGTCTTGCCGGTCGGCAGCGAGACAACGCCGCCAGGATTTTTCAACACCCATTCGACAAATCGAAACGCGGCCACCTTCCCGAGCAACGGAAAGTTGTCGACCTCAAGAATGCGAATCTTTTCCGTCGGCGCGTACATCGGCTGGCGGCCACTGCGTCGGAGTTCCCGATCCTCAACTGTGGATGTGCCGTCATATTTTTTCGGGTTCATACTCTTCCTAACAGGTTGTTGAAAAAGAAAACCGCAAAGGCTTCGGCCTGAGGGCTTCGTCGAGCCTTCGCGTGAGCCTTCGGGCCGAGCGTCTCGGCTGAGCTCGACGAAGCCCTCAGGCCGAGGCCTCAGTCGAACGCTCAGCCGAGACGCTCAGCCCGAAGGGCGCAAAGGACGCCAAGATGAAAGTAGGGCTTATGTTTCTTTCTCATTTCAACAATTTTTCTTCGCGCCTGCGCGCTGAAGCGCTTCGGCGCGCAAGCGCGTTCTTGGCGTCTTGTCACAAAGTGATGTGCCGAAGGCACCACGTTGTGGCCTTTGGCAGCGGTTCATCTTTCATTCAATGAGGGTTTTTCAACAACCTGCTAAACGAGATTCAAACCGGTCGGTCGGCATTGGCTTGAAACGAGCGCAAACGCTTGTGCATCAATAACGAAAAACTTTCGTTCTTTTTCAAAAGCACAGCTCATCCAGACGCGAAACAGAGAATACATCTGCCTACTTTCCAGCACCCGCCAGCTTCTGCCACCGTGCGCGCACCGTTGCGTAGACTTCATCAAGTTGTACGACCGCCTTTTGCGCTTGCGGACTTGGAGCGACGTCGGCATTCTGCATCACTGACATCACGTAGAGATATTTTGATTGCAAGCTGCTGATGGTCTCGCTCTCTTTCGGCGTCATTCGTACCGAGCTGTACGTAACATCGATGTCGCCTTCAGCACCGGGGCCGGCGACGTCATCAAGTTGCTTCATCACGTTCTTATCGGTCGTCTTCTTTTTCATTCCCCTCACCGACTCCAACATTTCGTGCAGTTCGCTCAGCTTGTCATAGCACATCAGGGAATATCGGTTCTGCTCGGCGATATCCTGAGCCGACGACTTCACTCGCGGGTCGATGAGAACCTTCAGGATTGATTCCCGCGTGATTCCATCGACGACGAGCTTGATTGTGTACTTTGCCGGTGCAACCCACGGCCCAGGAGGAATGCTCGCCGTGTTTCGCGCCGTCGCCGCTATGGGGAATGAGCGACTAAAACCCTTCGGCGGCGCGTACCGTAGATTCCAGACGAAGCGGTGCATGCCGGCTCGGCTATCGAGCTTTTGAAACGGGCGGAACCAATAGTTAGGGTACGGCAGATTGGCTTCACGAATTTCTTCCGGCTGGTCTGCGCTCGTGAATACCCGCACCGGTTGATTGTGCTCATCCAGAATTTCCAACCGAACGTTCTTTGCATCGTATTTCAGAACATAGTCGATCGTCGCGCCATCAGGCGGGTTCTCGCCCGACGGTTCTTCCGGCGGCAGCGGCGTATCCGTGTTCTGGTTCCATCGCACGCGAACGGCTTCTCGCGGTTGGAAAAGAAATGCATCCTTCGCATCGGCTGCTTGTTTCAACTGTCGGAGTGAAGACACGTTATCGAGAATCCAGAACGAGCGTCCGTGCGTGCCGACCACAATGTCGTCATCGTGCACCACCAAATCACGGATGGAGGTTGCCGGCATATTGTTCCGCAGCGACTGCCACGATTCGCCATCATCCAACGAAACGTACACCGCGCGCTCTGTGCCGGCATAGAGAATTCCCGCCTGATTCGGATCCTCGCGCACCGTGTTCACCGGACCGTTCTCCGGCAATCCGCCGACGATTTTTTCCCACGTCTTGCCTCCATCGTGTGTTTTGTAGATGTAAGGACGCTGGTCGTCAAGTCGAATCCGATTGACGGCAGCGTATGCGGTCTGCCGATCAAAATGCCCGGCATCGATCTGCGACACCTTGCTCCAAGCCGTGAGGTCGGACGGCGTGATGTTCTTCCAGGATTTTCCGCCGTCAATGGTTGTGTGCACAAGTCCGTCGTCCGTTCCTGCCCAAATAATATTGACGTCGAGCGGCGACGGTGCGACACTGTAGATGACGCCGCGGCGCTGCATGTTTTCCACCTCAGCAGTACGGAAGATGCCGATAGAGGCAGGGACATCCGGCTTCTCGCGGGAGAGGTCGGGACTGACAATCTCCCAATTCGCTCCGCCATCCATGGTCTTGAACAAAACATTTGAAGCGAGAAAAAGCGACTTCTTATCCGCAGGCGAGAATACGAGCGGCATGGTTCGCAAGAAACGATATTGACCGCTGCGCAAAACTTCGGGCCCGACAAACTGCACCTGTCCGGTAGACTTGTCGTACTTCGACATCTTGCCGCCGTAGATGATGTTGGGGTGGAGTGGGTCGGGGGCGATGTACGCATACTCGTCGGCGCCCACCGGATGCCATTCGCGGAATGTGATCCGTCCGTCGTTGCCGCGACTGACGATGCCAACCGACCCGCTTTCCTGCTGCCCGCCGTACACGTTGTACGGAAATTCATTATCCGTAACGACGTGATAGAATTGCGCCGTCGGTTGGTTGTACCACGAAGACCACGTCTCGCCTCCATTCACCGTGATGATCACTCCTTGATCGGCAGCGAGCAGCATAACGTCGGGGTTCATCGGGTTGATCCAAATTGTGTGGTAGTCATCGCCGCCTGGCGCACCGCGCCACGCAACGAATGTTGCGCCGCCGTCGGTCGATTTGTATGTGCACGTATTGGCAACGAACACAACATCGTGATTGAAGGGATGAACTTTGACTTCGGCAAAATCGCTGCCGCGGCCAATGACACGCCAGTCGCTGCTGATGCGCTGCCACGTTTCACCCGCGTCGTCCGAGCGATACAAGCCGGCCTTCTCCCTTGCATCGACGAGCGCATACACGCGCTTGGGATCGTTGGGCGCAATGCCGATGCCGATTCTTCCCAAGCCGTCGTCCGCGGTCGGAAGCCCGCCAGACTGATGTCGGGCTGGCCCGTTCGCCAGTTGCCGCCATGTCTCTCCGCCGTCCACGGATTTGAACAATCCGCTTGTCCTCCCCTGCCACGCACCGTTCTCCCACGGCCCTTGTCTGGAGGACCAAAGCGTTGCATACACCGTTTGCGCATTCGTCGGGTCGAACGCGAGACCTACCGCCCCTGTATTCTCATCTTTGTAGAGAACGTTCTTCCACGTTTGGCCTCCATCCAGCGACCGAAAAACCCCTCGCTCTTTGTTCACGCCGTACGGATGACCAAGCACGGCAACAAACAGACGGTCCGGATTTTTCGGATCGACGAGCACAGCACCGATCTGCTGAGCGTCGCTAAGACCAAGATGCGACCACGTTGTGCCGCCGTCGGTAGATTTAAACATGCCGTCGCCTACGGAAAGGTCGGGACGCTGCAATCCTTCTCCGCTGCCAACGTAGATGATATTCGGATTGGACGGCGCAACAGCAAGCGCTCCGATGGATCCGGTCGGCTGATCGTCGAAGATTGGCTTCCACGTTCTGCCGTAGTCGGAGGTCTTCCACACGCCGCCATTGTTCACTCCCACAAAAAAGACATTAGGTTGTGAAGCGATGCCGCCAACTCCAACCGTTCGTCCGCCGCGATGCGGGCCGATCATCCTCCATTTCAACGCATCGGCAAATATCGGCCGCTCTCCGCCTGTCTGAAGTCGCGAAGTGATGGCTTCGCCAGACCCTTTCGGGGAGGCGGACACAAGCCCGAAGGATGTCGCAACGGCGGCCAACAGCGTCAGACACAAAATGAAATTCTTCATCTTCTCTCCCTCACAATGATGTGTTATGGTTGTTTGATTGCCTTCATCAATCCCGGCGTTGATCATCGAAGATGCGACAGCGGCATGCGAGTGATCAGGAAACCGCTGCATCCTTCGGAGACGAATTCGACCAGAGGGAATTCATCACGCGCACCAACGTCAGTCCGCTCACAATGAACATGCCGAACAACGCAAGGGCATATCCCGTCCGTCCGTAAAGATAATTGCCGACCGTAAACAATGCAGACCAGATCATCGTGCATCCTGCAACCCACCCGAGCAGCGCCAATGGAATATTTTCGTGCACCGAGGGCGCCTCTGAATCCGAGATTCCTGCTTCTTCACGCACGTTCTTCCAGCCCGGACCAAAGGGGCGCACTTTTTTGTAGAACGCGATGAGCGTTTCGCGATTTGTCGGCGGCGTGATGAAGGCGGTGACCATCCAGCACACGGTCGTGAATGCGACCGTCAGCACCAACGCTATGTGCGTGGAGACCGCCACGCCGCTTTTGTTGAGCGCCAAAAATACCAACGAGACGACAAAGGAACTGACCATCGCTACCACTTCGCACCATGCATTGATGCGCCACCAGAACCATCTTAATAAGTAGAGCAATCCCGTTCCCGCTCCCACTTGAAGAATAATGTCGAAGGCGTCTTTCGCCGTATCAAGCACGAAGACCATCGACGAGGCGCAGAAGAAAAGTACCACCGTTATTGCGCGTCCGGCGAAAACGTAGTGGCGCTCATCGGCGTGCGGCCGAACAAAGCGCCGATAGAAATCGTGCACAAGATACGACGCGCCCCAATTCAGATGCGTGAGAATCGTGGAAGAGTTTGCGGCAATCAATCCCCCCACCATCAAACCGATGAAGCCAACGGGCAGAAACTTTAGCATGGCGGGGAATGCAATGTCGTGGCCGAGCAGCTTCGGGTCGAGATTCGGAAACGCGCGTTGGATATCTGATAACTGGGGATAGACAAGAATCGACGCCAAGCCGACAAGAATCCACGGCCACGGGCGCAGCACATAGTGCGCCACATTGAAGAAGAGAACGGCGCCGAGCGAATCCTTTTCAGATTTCGACGCAAGCATCCGCTGAGCGATGTAACTGCCGCCGCCCGGTTCGGCGCCCGGATACCACACCGCCCACCACTGCACGGCAATCGGCATGATGAACACCGCAATCGCCACATCCCAATTGTTGGTGAAGTCGGGAAGAAGATTGAGATAGTTGACGCCGCCGGGACCTTGAAGATGCGAGAGTTTGTCGACGAGTCCGGACAATCCGCCGACTTCGGGCAGTTGCACCGCAAAGTACGCCGCCGCAATCACGGCGGTCATCTTGATGAAGAATTGAACCATGTCGATAACAAGCACGCCCCATAATCCAGAGTGGGTCGCAAACACAACGTTAAGTATTCCCACCGCCATCAACGTTTGCCAACGCTCAAGCCCGAACAGAATGCCGGCAATCTTGCAGGCGGCAAGATTTACTGTCGCCATGATCATGCAATTAAAAAACAGGCCGAGATAGATCGAGCGAAAGCCCCGCACGAAGCTTGCCGCTTTGCCGGAATAGCGAATCTCATAAAATTCCAAATCTGTCAACACGCCTGAGCGCCGCCAGAGCCGAGCGTAGAAGAACACCGTCGCAACACCGGTAAGAGTGAATGCCCACCAGACCCAATTGCCTGCGACACCTTGACGCCGCACGATATCGGTTACCAAGTTCGGCGTGTCGCTGCTAAACGTCGTCGCCACCATCGAAAGCCCTGCCAGCCACCACGGCACCGAGCGGCCAGAAGCAAAAAATTCCGTTGTGTTCTTGCCGGCCCGCTTTCCAAAAAACAAAGCAGGCGCGAAACAAATAATGAGGGATGCCGCAACAATCAGCCAATCAATCCACTGCAAGTGCATAGTGTCGACCCTTTCGCGATTGGACTCTGGAGAATAGGTGCTTGAGGCAGTGCTTGTGCAACGGGTCAATGATCGGGCATAATTTTGAGAAAAGCTATTCAGAGATAGACCACATTCAACTCGGCCGGACTCAACCTGCATCGGCGTTCCGGTCGCATATTGTGAATTGACAAGTTTCTCAAGATTGACAAGCGATGGTATCAAGTTGGTTTTTCTGTTCCATCCCGCTTGCTATTTACATTTCGGATGTCAATATTCCAATCAACAATAACCATCCGCGCCGGATCCGCTTTCGGTTCTTACGGTCGCAGAACATTGTATGCACGTCATTTCACTTATCCTCCAGCAATTTTTCTTTCACTGTTCTCACTAACCACAAGGAGTTCACCATGAAGAACTCATTACTGCTTGTTGTTTCCATTCTGCTGATGTGCGCTGATGCGAACGCGCAGTTAAGCGGAACATATACAATTGGTACGAATACTATCTCAGGTGAAACGGGACATTATGCAACGCTATCTGCTGCTGTTGCCGCTTTAAATACGAGCGGTGTCAACGGACCCTGTATGTTCTATTTTACTGATAATACAACGTATGTCGATACTGCAATTACACTGGGATGCACAGGCACTTCCGCAACAAATACGATTACGTTCAAACCATATACGGGTGTTACAGCGACAATTAGTTTAACGAGTGTTGTTGCAAAGACGATAGACGGTATGTGGGTAATTGGAAGCAATAACAATGTTGCAGAAATTAGTCTAACTACTCTTATTCCCACAAGCTATGTAACAATTGATGGCTCGAACACAAATGGTGGTACAACAAAAGACCTCACAATTCAAGGTCCGTCAGGCAACTACCAACGTTCTGTTTTTCGAATTTATGGAGACAATGATAACATCACAATCAAAAATTGTATCATCATTAATAACGTTTCTAGTGCGAGTACGAATGCTGCGATCAACGTAACAAATTATAATAATGGTACCAGTTTTATTCCGAATAACACCAATTATAATCCAGACAATTTTACGGTCCAAAATTGTACACTTACTAGTACAACAGGAACGGCATCAGCCGGATTTCATGTATCGAACTCTGGAACGCTGACTGTTGGGTTGACGGGACTTACTGTGAGTGGTAATACAATTGCCGGAAATCTGCGTGGTATGTA
>JACRFF010000097.1 GCA_016218005.1 Ignavibacteriales bacterium | reverse complement strand
TGATCGATGCTACTGCAATGAATGCCAAACTCATTGTCCATCGCCGATGGCTTTGGCGCCGATGGCTTTTAGTGATTGTGTCGGGAATATTCCTTGGGGCTTCCTTTCCGCCATCGCCATTGTATTCGTTTGCGTTTGTGGCGTTTGTCCCGTTCTTCTTCGTATGGGAAGAATGCAAAACGTACCGCGAAGCATTTCACTTCACGTATCTGTTTCTCTTCGTGTTCCATCTCATCACGCTCTACTGGCAGGGAGGATATGCAATTGCAAAAGACCCTTGGCTGATGATTTCCAATGTTGCCCTCATCTTCATTCATCCATTGTTCTATTTGCCGTTTCTGATGGGGGCTTTTTTTGTCCGCCGCCGAACGAATTCGCCGATCGGTCTCGCGGCGTTTGCCTTTCTTTGGATATCGTTTGATTACTTGCACTCGTTTGGCGAGCTATCGTTTCCGTGGATTACGCTCGGCAATAGCCAAGCGTACGACTTGGTGCGGATTCAAATTGCTGAATACACATCCGTCTATGGAGTCTCTGGCTACCTGTTCGCTTTCAATATTGCGGCGTTCCTTTTGCTTTGGAATTATGCCAAAGGCGTATCCACGTGGAATTCCACAACCGTTCGAATCAACCTTGGCGTTTTGGTGCTCGCATTCTTCCTTCCGTGGGTCATTGGGGCGGCGTTGATGCGAACTGCCGAAGCCGCTCGCGGCACACAACTGAAGGTCGGGCTTGTGCAACCGAATTTCGACCCGTGGGAAAAATGGGGCGAGGGGTTTGCAACAAAATGGGATTCGTACGCGTTGCAGTTCCATACTTTTCTTCATGAATCAAAGACACTGGCTAAAGATTCTGTCGATTTGCTCATTTGGCCGGAGACTGCCATCCCATTTCCAATTCTTCATCCAAAATATTCCGCTCAACGCGAAGAGCTTTCTGCACTGGTCGAGTCGCTCAAGACGCCGGTCTACACCGGTTTTCCCGTGATTGAGTACTTTTCAAAAGAAAAGGCTCCTGTTACCGCCCAGCAAATTGGGACATCCAATACTTATGCAGAATCCTATAACTCTGCGGCGCTGTTTATTCCGGGCGGAGAAATAAGCAAAGTGTATCGCAAAGTGATTCTCGTGCCGTATGGCGAACGAATTCCGTATGCGGAGACTTTCCGTTTTCTGATTGAGCCGTTGAAGTGGAACGTCGGCATCAGCAGTTGGGGAAAAGGAAACGACACCGTCGTGGTTCATTGGAAAAGGGGAATCGATACGACGCGGTTTGGGGGTATGATCTGCTATGAATCTGCCTATCCAGATTATGTCCGTGGATTTGTGCGCAACGGCGCCGAATTTCTTATTGTAGTGACGAACGATAGCTGGTGGGGGAATACCTCGGGCGCGTATCAGCATGCCACGTTCGGGTCATTCCGCGCGATTGAAACGCGAAGATGGGTTGTGCAATGTGCCAACGGGGGAATTTCCTATATCACTTCTCCTCATGGCAGCACAGTCAAGAGTATTGGAATGTACGAAAAGGCAAACATGGTAAGCTCAATTGAAACTCTTTCCAGCGAGACGTTCTATGTTCGGCATGGAGATTTGTTCGCGCTATCGTGTTTGTTTTCCGGTGGTCTGTTAGTACTTTATGGCGTCACCCAAAAGAAACGACTTGAATGATTGACCTGCGAAGCGATACCGTAACCAAACCTTCGGATGGAATGCGCGAGGCAATGGCACGCGCTGAAGTTGGCGATGATGTCTACGGGGAAGACCCCACCGTCAACTTGCTGCAAGAACGCGTAGCCGATCTTCTCGGCAAAGAAGCCGCTCTGTTTGTTCCTAGCGGCGTCATGGCAAATCAACTGGCATTGAAATGCCACACGCAACCCGGCGATGAGGTTGTTGTCGAGAGCAGCTCACACATTTTTCTGTACGAAACAGGGGCGCCGGCATGGCTTTCCAATGTTCAGCTCGCAACCGTGGATGGAGCCGACGGTATTCTTTCGGCGCCGGATGTTGCAAAGGCAATTCGCTCTTCCGCCTATTACTTGCCGAAAACTTCATTGGTATGTTTGGAAAACACACACAACAAAGCGGGTGGAACGATCTATCCATTGGAAGTCATCCGCGATATTCAAGGCGTAACACGACCTCGCGGAGTGCAATTGCATTTAGACGGCGCACGCTTATGGAATGCTTCGGTGGCAGCGAACGTGCATGTTCGCGAGTACGCACAGTACGTTGATTCACTTTCTGTCTGTTTTTCTAAAGGATTGGGCGCGCCGGTTGGTTCTGCACTGGTTTCAAGTCGAAACATTATTGAGCAAGCAAGGAAGTACCGTAAGATGCTGGGGGGTGGCATGAGGCAATCTGGAATTTTGGCGGCAGGAGCGCTCTATGCTCTTGACCATAATATTGAAAGATTAGCAACCGACCATCGCAATGCTTTCGCATTGGCACAAACGATGACATCAATTCCCGATTGGCACGTCAAGCTCGAAACTGTCCAGACCAATATCGTGATTGCGGATATCAGCGCAACAGGAACAAGCGCATCGGCAATTGTTAAGAAAGCTCACGAAGCCGGCGTGCTCATTTCTGATATGAGCGAAACTGCTGTTCGCGCAGTAACCCACTTGGATGCGACGGCAAGCGATGTGGAGAGAGCAGGCAAGATATTACAGGAGATATTTAGCCGCCGTGGATAAATTGTTTTTTCAACATTCGACCCCGATGCGAGTCCGAAACTATGAAGTCGATTGGCAAGGTGTTGTCCACAACCCGAACTATCTTCGCTATTGCGAAGCCGGGCGCATAGAATATCTTCGTCATATTGGTGCTCGTGTCGATATGCGCACGCTTAATGGCGACGCCAAGATCGTACTGGTGCGCAATGAAACCAATTACGTGCTGCCGGCCGTGTATGACGAATTGCTGACGGTGTACACGCGCATTTCCGCAATTCGAAAAATGAGTTTCATTTTTGAAGGTTCCCGAAGCAGCATTGAATGGCCCAATGACGTGTAGCCGAACATGAAATCCAGAAGCAGTATGTGAAGCGTTTTGAAAAGGAGAGTAACTATGGTCACTATGCAATCGACAATCGACCGGCGTCAGGATGAACAACTTCGTCGGCTTTCCCGCGCGCAAGAGGATATTTGGCGCATTTTCCGGGTTATGGCGGAGTTTGTTGATGGATTTACAATGATGTCGCAGCAAGAAAATGTTGTTACCATCTTTGGCTCGGCGCGCGTACCGCCAGGTTCGCCTCATTATGAAATGGCACGCAACGTGGCAACGGAACTTGTCAGGAGTGGATTCAGTGTGCTGACGGGCGGCGGTCCGGGGATTATGGAAGCGGGTAACCGCGGCGCAAAAGAAGCCGGAGGTCCTTCTATTGCCGTGAATATCGAACTGCCGCACGAGCAATCCTCGAATCCCTACATTGACAAGGGTCGAGTGACAACGTTTCGGCATTTTTTTGTTCGAAAGGTCATGTTTGTAAAATACGCACACGGATTTGTTGTTTTGCCTGGCGGCTTTGGAACGCTCGATGAATTGTTTGAGGCCATCACTCTCATCCAAACAAAAAAAACTCGCGCTTTCCCAATCGTACTCATGGGGAAAGAATATTGGAAGGGCTTGATCGACTGGATCAAACATCGGATGTTGGCAGAAAAAATGATATCTCCTGAAGACCTCGACTTGTTCTACCAAACAGACGATCCGGCAGATGCGGCTGAAATGATTACGGAATTCTACAAGAAACACCCCATCGTTACCAACTTCTAAGTAGAATATTTCAGCTTGCTTGTTCGGCAGATTCTGCCTACATT
>JACRFF010000096.1 GCA_016218005.1 Ignavibacteriales bacterium | reverse complement strand
TTCGTACGCATCGGTGCCGTCCCCCAGGTAATTGGCGAACACCCGTTCGATGCTCTGTGCGATCCCCTTTTTCACCATGAACCGGGCGAGGTTAAGGCGGTTGTACGAGCCGGTCCCGAATTCGTGCGCCAGTTCGTCCTTGTCGAGGAAAAAGTTGCCCGCATTGTTGAGCTTGTCAACGATGTCCATAAGCCGCTTTTCGCGGCGATGGGCTATAAGGCTTAGGGTTTCAATAAGTTCAGGCTCTTCGATGTTGATGTAGTACCCCAGGAGGTGAACTTCTTTGCCTTCCAGCGTGGAAGTAAGTTCGATGCCGGGAATAAGCGTGGCCTTTGTGCATGGCTTTATGGAGGCCACGCCCTGCACCGAATCGTGGTCGGTGATGGAGAAGGCCTTTAGCCCCTTGCTGACCACCAAATCCACCAGAGCGTCCGGCGCGTACAGTCCATCGGAGAAGGTGGAGTGCAAATGCAAGTCAGCAACAATGTCTGGCATAAGTCCTCCTGTCAAATCCGTTACATCGGCATTAATAACTAATGCCCGCTAACACTATAGGTACTAATCGGAACTATCATACAATCTGATAACCGCAATGTAAACCCGTTGCACAGGCCAATCGTGAATATCGCGCAAAATGCTTGCGAAAATTTTGGGGATCATCGCCGCGTTTTGTATCTGTTCCTGTTCCCATTCCGTCAGATGGCTTATTTTTGTCCAGTTTGTCATAAAATATGCTAATAATAGATTGGCAACGGACTTTGCCTGATACGGGGAGTAGTGCGTAGGTTCGTTTCGAAGGGGGAGCTATGCGAATCGGAATAAAAGCGCCGGAGTTCATTTTGCCGGGCATTGACGGCGCGGAATTTTCGCTGAATAGCCACCTCGCCGGGAAGACGGCGGTGGCCGTCATTTTCACCTGCAATCATTGCCCCTACTCCATCGCATACGAGGAACGGATCGCAAAGCTCCATGCGAATTACGCGGCAAAAGGGGTGGGTATCGTCGCGGTGAACCCGGACAACGAGGAAAAGCACCCCGATGATTCCCTGGACAGCATGAAAAAACGGGCGGCGGAACGCAAGTTTACCTTCCCCTACCTGCGGGACAAAGCGGCAACCGCCGCCACGGCCTACGGAGCGAAAATTTTGCCGGAAGTCTTCCTTGTGGACGGCGCCGGCACGATCCGCTACACGGGAAGGATAGACGACTGCTGGCAGAGCGCCAAGCGGGTAAAGCGGCACGACCTGAAAGAAGCGATAGAGGACATCCTCCACGAAAGGGATGTGGCGGTGAAGATAACCCCCGCCATCGGTTGCG
>JACRFF010000095.1 GCA_016218005.1 Ignavibacteriales bacterium | reverse complement strand
GAGACAGGATTGCGATCCTGCGAAAGTGCGTCCGCATTGGTTTTATAGACTATAGGTACAAACTCGACGCCGAAATTGCGGTAGTCTCCAGGTCTGTCATCACCAGGGATGTTTCCGTACGACAATCTGTCTCCGATGCCCGCAGGTAAGTGAAGAGATCGCATATAGGCGCTGTAGTCATTGCCATCCTTGAAGCCGTACGTTGTGAAGTGTTTCGTATTTAACACGTTGGTCATATCCATGAAGAATTCAACATTCACTCCGGCGATCTTGAGTGCTTTGGAGAGACGCAGGTCGAGATTGTAGTAGTCACGCCATTGCACATTGTTTTTCAACCCTGCGATTGCCGTGCCTCCTCCCCCTGCCCACGTAAAGTAGCTCCCGGCTTGCCAATTTCCCAATAGATTCAATCGCCAATCGGCCAGCGGTTTCAAACCTCCGAGCGCCGGACCGTAATCAGGGGGAGTAAACAGAGAGACATTGGCGCGCGCGTACGGTGCCGGAACAGGTTTGGACTGATACAGATCGTTCTCGATGTTGTACGGATCGGTCTCATACTGAAACTGCTGGAATGGATTCTGATAGTATACCGACCACCCAAAGCGCCCGCTCGAGGAGACCTCGTACGTGTAATTTATGAATCCCGTTATCCAGTCACCTCTGTTTTTGGTAAGCGATATTTCAAATCCTCGAATGTCTTCATAGAATGTTGGAGTGGTTTTTGAATAGTCGACCTTCTTGTCCTTGCTGATGTACTCGGTAAGAGTAGGCTCATCGGTGACATCTTTGTAGTACCCGGCCAGGTGCAGTAGAAATTGGTCGAAGAGATTTTGATCGTACCCGAGTTCATATTGGACTGTTTTGGGGAGCGGCGCGTTCGGGTCAGCGAGGCGAGTGACTTGGTTGTTGTCGGAATATCGCCGGATCAGGAAGAGATTTTCCGGCGTTGGCATCGAACGAAAATGTCCATAGTTGAAATAGAGCTTGGAATCTTCGGTCACAGGGAACGAAACGCCGAGGCGTGGACTTACCGTCACTCTTTTCTTTGTTGGCACATGTACCAATAAGGTGTCTAAGCCAAGCGAGAGATCCCCGGTGAATGCTTTGTCATACGGGTTGTATTCATACCAGTAGCCACCGGCATATGAATAGTCAAATCGTACGCCAATGTTTGCCACCATACCTTCAAATTCGATTTTATCCTGAATGTATGCAGCTGCTCTCTTTGGAAACGTGTGCCAAGACGAGCGAGAGCGCCCACTCGGTAGAAAAATATCGACAGAGCCATAATTCACATTATTATCGACGTAAACAAATTCTGCACCGGCCTTGACCTGGTCATAGCGATCGACTTGGCTGGAGATATCAAATCGGTTTGTCCACACAGTAACACGACTCGTGTCACGCGAGTTGCTGAATCCAACACTCATGCGGAGACCGTCGATGCCAGTGCTGGGGGCTGGTTGAAACCCGAACGGCGCCTCATCGACAGAATCTGCATTTCCAAAGACATAGCGTCGTGTGTTGTCTCGACCACGACCGGGATTAGTGTCGTATGCAGTCCTAAAGACACTTGAGCTGACTTCATAGAATGTTTCAGGAGACAAAACATGCGTGAATCTTGCACCAGCCATTGTTCGGGTAATTACTGTGGGTGCCCAGTAGTCCATCGCAAAGATTCGCGCATCAATATAACTTACCTGGTTCAAATTGGCCGCAATGCTCTGGGGAGTGGTGTAAACGCCTGCCAGTCCTGCATTATTGTTGTT
>JACRFF010000090.1 GCA_016218005.1 Ignavibacteriales bacterium | reverse complement strand
CGCCGCCATCGATATGATCGCCGGTCCCTCTGAGTTGCTGGTGCTGGCGGATGCTACGGCACGCGCGGAATTTATCGCGGCGGATCTTCTTTCGCAAGCCGAGCACGACCCCGATGCGCAGGTGGTTTTGGTTACCACAGACGCGCGTTTAGCCGAAACGATTGTTTCTCTGATTCCCTCATACGCTCAATCGCTTCCACGCCGGGCCATCATCGAGCGTTCGCTTGCTCACAGCTTCGTTGTTGTTGCCAACTCTATGGAAGACGCCATCGCGTTTGCGAATCAGTACGCCCCTGAGCATCTCAGCATTCAAGTCGCTAACGAAGATGCCGTTCTCCAACATATCTCTCACGCAGGCTCGGTTTTTGTCGGTCCGTGTGCTCCTGTTGCCGCAGGCGACTACGCCTCCGGGACAAACCACACGCTTCCGACCGCAGGCACCGCTCGCTTCTACAGCGGAGTTTCTATCGATAGCTTTCAAAAGTCTATTACCTTCCAACGGCTGTCACGCGAAGGTCTCGTTCGACTTGCGCCAACCTTGAAAACGCTTGCCGCCGCAGAAGGCTTGGAAGCGCACAAACGCGCCGTTGAAATCCGGGAGCGCTCATGAACATCCGCGCACTTGTGCGTCCCAATATTCGCGCGCTCAAACCGTACCGAAGCGCGCGGCAAGATCATCTCACCGGAATGTTGCTCGACGCCAACGAGAACGCGTTCGGCAGTACTCTTCGTGCCGACGGCCTTGCGCTGAATCGCTATCCCGACCCGCTTCAGCAAAAGTTGCGGGCTCGACTCGCCGCGCTGAATAACGCGGCTCTTGACCGCATATTCGTCGGCGTTGGGTCGGATGAAGTGATTGACCTGCTGATGAGAACATTCTGCGAGCCGCGCGTGGACGATGTTGTTCTTCTCGAACCGACGTACGGCATGTATCGCGTCGCGGCATCGATTCAGGATGTTCGCATTACTTCTTGTCTGTTGGATAGTTCTTATCAGATTGATGTTGCGCGCACCATTGCCTCTGTCGGAGAAAACACAAAGCTTGTGTTTTGCTGTTCGCCAAACAATCCTACGGGAAATCTTCTGCGGTTAGACGATATTGCCGAGTTGTGCCGGCGGCTTCATGCACTCGTCGTTGTTGATGAAGCGTATATTGATTTTGCGCGCAACGGCTCGGTTGCATCACTGGCCACTACCTACGATAATCTTGTTGTACTGCGGACGTTGAGCAAAGCATGGGGATTAGCCGCCATCCGGCTTGGATATTGCCTTGCCCATCCAACGATCGTATCGTTGCTCTTGAACGTGAAAGCGCCGTACAACATCAACGCGCTGACCAACGATGCGGCAATGCGGGCGCTCGACAACACGGACGTCCTTCAACAGAATATTGAGAACATTCTCCGTGAGCGAGCGCGATTGATGGCTGCTCTGGCAGTTCTTCCTTCCGTCCGCCGCGTTTTTCATTCCGATGCAAATTTCGTTCTTGTACGCGTCGATGATGCACCGCGTGTATATGATTTCCTTGCACGGCGCGGCATCATTGTCCGCAACCGAAGCTCCGAACCGACATTAGAAAATTGTTTGCGCATAACGGTCGGCACGCCCGACGAGAATGAAGCCTTGCTTTCCGCATTGCGAGACTATACCGCTTGATCAAACACTCCATAGGAACGAGCGATGACCACTAACGATAGCGAACTCCGCGTTATCTTTCTTGACCGCGACGGAACCATTATCGTTGAGCCGCCGGATGAACAGGTCGACTCACTTGAGAAGCTCGAATTGATCCCGGGAGTCATACACGGTTTGAAATCACTTCAAGACGCCGGCTACACGTTGGTCATGGTAACGAATCAGGATAATCTCGGATCGAAACGATATCCGATGAAAGCTTTTGCGCAAGTGCAGAAAAAGCTGCTGCGAATCTTCGCCGGCGAAGGGATTCGTTTCGCGCAAGTGTTCGTCTGTCCTCACGGCACGCAGGATCGCTGTGCCTGCCGCAAACCAAAAACAGGACTTGTGGATGAGTTTATCCGCAACGTAAACGTAAATCTTCAAAAGTCGTTTGTTGTCGGCGACCGCGAAACGGATGTCAAGTTTGGCCGCAATCTGGGCAGCAAAACGATTCGGATCACGAAATCCAAGTCGTCGACTGAAGCAGATATCGCCGTCAAATCGGTTGCGGAAGCATGCTTCTCCATTCTTCGTTCGCAGCGCACCGCGCATATTGACCGCGCAACGAAGGAAACAAACATCACCGGTCGCTTAACGCTTGACGGCACGGGACGATATGAAGTCAGTACGGGCATCGGCTTTTTCGACCACATGCTTGAGCAGGTGGTGCGGCATTCCATGATGGATATGACGCTTGCCGTTCGCGGCGATCTGCGTGTCGATGAACATCACACCATCGAAGACGCCGGACTTGCCATCGGCGAGGCGATCCGATCTGCATTAGGCGACAAGCGAGGCATTGGACGATATGGATTCGTAGTGCCGATGGATGAATCTGAAGCGCGCGTTTCCATTGATTTGAGCGGAAGACCTTACCTCTCCTTCAAGGCGTCGTTTGCCCGCGAGCGGCTTGGCGATATGCCGACGGAACTGGTAGAAGATTTCTTCCGCGCGCTTTCGGATGGACTTCGCGCCACCATCCACATTGCCGTCGATGGACGCAACGACCATCATAAAGTGGAAGCAATCTTTAAGTGCACGGCGCGGGCATTGCGACAGGATGTTCAGGTGGACTTCCAATAGAACTGCGCGGTCTTGACCATGTGTTCCTCCTTGTTGGGTTGTACTAGTGCTTTGACCGCTGCCAGTCGATCACATGACCGATTGCGCGGGTTTCGCCAGTTTGATCTGTCATTGTCATGGCTAAGGTCACCAAATTCGCTGGTTTGAGCCTCT
>JACRFF010000101.1 GCA_016218005.1 Ignavibacteriales bacterium | reverse complement strand
TTCCGCGTGGACGGGTTTTTTTATTGCCTTTTCAGGCACTCGTGCCTATATTGCCAGCGTTCTTGCCCGCACGGTGAACACAATCCCAAAAAACCATGTCATTGCTCAACACGATTGTCGTCAAATCACTCCCGCTTGTTCCCAAATCTATTGTTGGTCAAGTTTCAAAACGCTACATCGCCGGCGAATCGCTCGACGATGCGGTGCGAACAGTTCGAGCTTTGAATACAAACGGATTCCTTGCAACCGTGGATTTGCTTGGCGAAGATATCAAAGAGGCTTCCGAAGCAATTCAAACGAAAACTGCAGTGTTGCGTATGCTCGGTGCGATCACCGAAGAGCGGCTCACATCCAACGTCTCTATCAAACCAACGCAACTGGGGCTTCGCATCGACAGAGAACTTTGCTACGAGAACATCAAAGCGCTCGTCTCGTATGCAAAGTCAAAAGAAAATTTCGTCCGCATCGACATGGAAGATTCCACGACGACGGATGACACGCTGGCTATCTATTATCGATTAAGAGAGGAAGGATTCAAGAATGTCGGCGTGGTGCTGCAAGCATACATGAAGCGCACCGAGACGGATTGCCGCGAATTGTTGAGGGTTGGCGCCAACATCCGGCTGTGCAAAGGAATCTATAACGAACCGCCCGCCGTTGCCTTCAAAGATCGGGAAGAGATTCGCAAGAATTTTATGAAATCGTTGCGGATACTTCTTGAAGGCGGCGCGTATGTCGGTATCGCTACGCACGACGATGTTCTGGTCAACCACGCCTACGGATTAGTGAAGGACCTGAAGCTTCAGCCGGCGCAATATGAATTCCAAATGCTGCTTGGCGTAACGGAAAATCTTCGTGCAAGCGTCGTGCAGAACAATCATCGCCTGCGGGTCTACGTTCCCTTCGGTGAACAATGGTATCCTTATTCGACACGCAGACTGAAAGAGAATCCGCATATGGCGGGATATATCTTCAAAGCCATGTTCACATCATCATAAACAACCGATCATTCAACAACGTACCACTCCACCACACACAAGGAGAAGGCTATGGCAGAAATAAAATCAGGCGGCGGGGGACACAAATACACTCCCTACGTCTCTGCGGAAACGAACATGACCGAATTCACCGTTCGTGCGCTGATACTCGGTCTGGTCATGTCGGTAATTCTCGGTGCGGCAAACGCCTATCTCGGTTTGAAAGCCGGCATGACGATCGCTGCTACTTATCCGGCAGCCGTCATCGCGATGGCGTTCCTTCGTGTAATGAAAGGAAATATCCTTGAAGAAAATCTTGCCCGAACAGTCGGCTCGATAGGCGAGTCGGTGGCGGCTGGAGCCATCTTCACCATTCCCGCCTTCGTTATCGCCGGCATTTGGACCGACCTCGGGGGACATTATTTTGAAGCCACGGCCATTATGATGGCGGGTGGAGTCATTGGCGTCTTGTTTGTGACATTGTTGCGTCGAGTGATGGTGGAGGATGTCGAGTTGCCGTATCCGGAATCTGTTGCTGCAAGTGAAATCCACAAGGCGGGACAACGAGGCGGCACCGGCGCAATCTATTTGCTTGGCGCCGGAGTTCTCGGGGCAATCATACAAGGGTTGAAGCAACTCAGCGTGTTCGCTTCGACGTGGGAAAAATTTATTTCTTTTGCCAAAGGAAACGTTGCGCTTGGCCGAACCGGACAAGCCGTTCCGGGCGGCGGCGGAATCGTTATTTCGACTCCCGGCGTCAGTCCGGCGTATATGGGTGTCGGCTACATCATCGGTCCCCGGTTGGCATCGTTGAACTTTGCCGGTGGATTGTTAGCGTGGGGATTGTTTGTTCCCCTGCTTCTCTATTTTCTCGGTTCATCGCTTATGGCATCCAATCCTTCACCGACAGAACACGATTGGCTTGCACAGGCGATGCTCGTTTGGCGATTCATTGTTCGGCCCATCGCCATCGGCGGCATGCTGATGAGCGCCGTTTTCACCTTGTGGCGCATGCGGAAAAATCTTATCGGAGGCATTAAGCGGTCGGTTGGCGATGTGAAGAAAGCCGCCACAGGTTCGGCAGTCGTCAATCGGCTGGAACATGATTTGAACATCAAGTGGGTCTTTATCGGCATCCTCAGTATGGGCGTGGCGACGTTCTTTCTCTACAATCATTTTGCTCAGGATATTGTCGCGGCACTGACTGCAACAGTGGTGATGATCGTTGCCGGGTTCTTTTTTGCCGCGGTCTCCGGGTATCTGGTCGGATTGATCGGTTCATCCAACAATCCCATTAGCGGATTGACGCTCTCCACGGTCATTATTGCGGCAGTGCTGATGGTGGCGCTTGGACAAACGGGAACCACCGGCGTAGCGGCAGTTCTCGGCGTTGCCGGAGTCATTTGTGTCTCTGCGGCGGTTGCTGGCGAAATGCTGCAAGACCTGAAGGTTGGGCATATTCTCGGCGGCACGCCGTGGAAGATGCAGATTGGCGATATCATTGGCGTTGTGGTTTCCGGCGCCGTGATGCTCTTTCCGATTATCGTCTTGCATCAAGGCGATATCAACACGGGTGGTACGGGGCTGGGTGGTCGGGCGTTGCCGGCGCCGCAGGCAAGTTTGATGGCGCTCGTATCACAAGGAATTGTCGGCGGACAGATGGCGTGGCCGTTGATCATCGTCGGTGTGCTGATGGCTATCGGGTTCATTCTTGTACAAGTGAAAAGCCCCATGTTAGTGTGCGTTGGAATGTACCTGCCGCTCGAAACCACGTTTGCCATTTTCGTAGGCGGCGTCATTCGCGGCCTGCTCGATAAGGTGGCAGAAAAACGCCAGATGAACGCCGCGCAAAAGACTCGTATCGAAAATAACGGTACGTTGCTTGCGGCTGGGCTTATTGCCGGTGAAGCGCTCGTCGGTTTGGTGTTTGCCGCTCTTGCATTTTGGGAAATTCCGACGCCGGTAGTTTTTGCGGAGCCGTCGTTCATCGGAAGTCTCTTTGTATTTGCCATCGTCGGCTGGGTGTTGATACAATTTCCATTGAAGAATGCCGGCAGGCCGGATGAACCCGCTTCCCCAAGTGCGGCAATGTAGCGCACCGTCGCGTCAGTAACGATGATGAGAGTGGATTGATGAAGAACAACGAGAAGCGGATTCTGAATCTTTGGGAATTGAAACCCCAGCGACTTGCGAAGTGGGAATCCACGCCGGAAGGAAATGTCGTCGTGCTCGTCCCGAAGTTCCGGAATCCGCTGTTCGCGAAGTGGTTGATGCCGCGGCTCAAGAAGCCAAACTTCCGCATCAACTTAGACGAGGTGGGAAGCTCCATCTGGCGTCTCTGTGATGGCGCCACTTCGGTTTCTTCAATTGCCGCGGCGTTGAAGGAGCAATTCGGTGGTCGGGTCGAGCCGGTCGAAGACCGCATCCATCGCTTTCTGAACCAACTCGAGCGCGGCGATCTTATATCAACAGGCAATACGGGAGTGAACAAATCTGAAATCACCACATGAATCAATTCTAAGAGGTGTGTTATGGCTGATGCAATCAGTGGTTTGACACCCGCACTTGTATGGAAATACTTTGCGGAGATTAGCAAGATTCCGCGCGGTTCAAAGAATGAAAAGGCGATCTCCGACTACGTGCTGGGGGTTGCCAAGCGATTCGGTTTGGAAGCAAAGCGGGACAAAGCGCTCAACGTTGTGGTGAAAAAGCCGGCGTCGGCGGGAAGAGAACAAACAAAGTCGATTTGCCTCCAAGGTCACCTCGACATGGTGTGCGAGAAGAACAAGGGCAAGACGCACGATTTCGAGAAGGACCCGATCGAACTTGTACGCGAAGGCAACATCCTCCGCGCAAACGGGACGACGCTCGGTGCCGACAACGGAGTCGCCGTTGCCGCGAATCTTGCCATCATGGAAGACAAGTCGTTGGTGCACGGGCCGCTAGAGTTTCTGTTCACCACCGATGAGGAAACCGGACTGAACGGCGCCAACTCGCTCAAGCCCGGCTTCGTCGAAAGCAAAACAATGATGAATCTAGACAGCGAAGAGGAAGGCGCGTTGTATGTCGGGTGTTCCGGCGGCCGCAATACCGTCGGATCGTGGA
>JACRFF010000100.1 GCA_016218005.1 Ignavibacteriales bacterium | reverse complement strand
GGAATCGACCGCCTGACCCATGCTTTTCTGCCATACAGCAAAAGCATCACTCCCGCGATAACATAGATAGCAGTGGTACCGTCATTCATGAACGCACTCAGGCCGGAAGAAAGCGGGATTGAAACATGAAGAAAAGCATCAGTTCACTGAACACGCGCCGCCGCAACATCCGCCGGTCTCACACGAGCCGCCGCCAGAATCGTCGGCGCCGGCCGACCCGACCGACACCATCGGCACGGACATCAGCTTCTTATGTTTTGGCGATCCACAGGAAGGACAGACGACGTCATCCACAATTTCTTTCCCTTTGTGAAACACATCGTAGGTCCTACTACAATCTTGGCATCGGTAATCAAAAACTGGCATGGCAGAAGTTCCCTCTGTGTTGGTGTTCAGCTAAACATTCGATGCTGTATTCTCTGGAAAGATTCGCAAAAACAAAAGGTGCTCGAAAAAAATTCTCCGCTGTTAGCTTTCAATACAAGAAATGACGGGCTTTCTCTTTGGCCTGAAAAAATGCTTGACAATATGATATCAATTCGCTATCATTGAGATAGCGAATAAAACTTCATAAGGAGAACTACGATGAAAACGGTTACAGAGTCAATTGCCAACAGAATCAATGGATATGTAGCGTTGGTGCTATGGTTTGCATTTCTTACGACCGAAGCTTGGTCGATCTATTTCGCGGTAGCGAACCGAACACACGAATGGCTTTGGGGGATTATCCCGCTGGGGATATTTATCATTGTTTTGATGCCTGGATTTTTTGTTGTTCAGCCAAACGAAGCACGAGTGCTGGTTCTCTTTGGCAAGTACATCGGGTCGGTGCGCGAGTCCGGATTATGGTGGGCAAATCCATTTGCAATAAAGCGACGCGTTTCTCTGCGTATTCGGAACTTCAACAGCGAGAAAATCAAGGTCAACGATCTGAACGGTAATCCAATTGAGATTGCTGCTGTCATCGTCTGGAAGGTCATTGATTCAGCACGAGCGCTTTTTGATGTAGACAACTATGAGCAATTTGTCGCCATCCAAAGTGAAACAGCAATCCGCTCGCTCGCGACAGAATATCCTTACGATGCACAAGATGGCGAGCACGCATCGCTCCGCGGCAATCCACAGGAAATCGCCGAGGCCCTTAAAACACAAGTGCACATACGGCTTGAGATCGCCGGCGTTGAAGTCGCCGAATCTCGTATCAGCTACCTTGCCTACGCGTCCGAAATCGCGCAGGCAATGCTAAGGCGGCAACAGGCACAAGCCGTTATCGCTGCCCGTCAGAAAATTGTGGAGGGGGCTGTGGGCATGGTCGATCAGGCGTTGCGCATGCTGGCAGAACAGCAGATCGTAAAGCTTGACGAAGAGAAGAAAGCAACGATGGTGAATAATTTAATGGTGGCGTTGGTATCTGAAAGCCAGGCGCAACCAATCATTAACACGGGAACGTTGTATCAATGAGTGAGAAGAAGAAATTTCTTCTACGTATTGATAGCGATGTCCACGCTGCGCTCGAACGATGGGCAGCCGACGATCTACGCAGCGTCAACGCACAAATAGAGTTCTTGCTGACCGGCTTGCTTAAAAAGGCCGGGAGGTTCAAACCTTCCGAGCAACTGCAATCGAAAAACGACGGACCACCAACTCCGTAGTTTTTCATATTCCCTTATCGATAGAGGAACGATGACCGAAGTAACAAACAAATCGCTTATCTGGCGTCAACCATCGTTTTGGAAACGACACTATGAACTCCGCGACGGCGACACGTTGCTCGCGTCGCTTGACCAGCCATCGATTTGGAGTTCTGAGGCCATCGGGAAAGGATTCGACGGCGGCTGGCGATTCAAACCGCTTGATTTTTGGAACCTCGATATCGGGGTTTCAAAAGAAAGGCAAGAACTTCCCTTTGCAACCCTCCGTCAGCGTGTCTGGAAACGGGAGGCGCTTCTTGAATTGCCAAAAGGAAAACGCCTTTACTTGGTAAGAACTTTTTTTGAGGGAACGTATTCCCTGCTGGATGAGCGTGGCGTCGTGTTGCTGCAACTGAAGAACAAGCTTGCGCTTAAATATGAAGCGGCGGTTCAGGTCTTCACAAATCAGTTCGATTGTCCGGAATTGCCGTGGCTCTTAATCCTTACGTGGTATGTGGCTCTCATTCGTCGGCGTAGAGCCAGACGCGGATGACACATCTCGCAATCACAATTGCCAGATGAATGCGCCGTGTTTCAGCATGTGATTCAGCTGACGGACGGTGAATTCTGATTTACGCTCCACTGCTTCGCGAGTATTGAATGCGTTGTGCGGCGTGAATAGCACGTTGGGATACGAAAGGAGTTTTACAAATTCGGCTGCCTGACCCGTGCGTTCAGTTCGAGACGAACGGAGAATATTGGCTAATTCCCTTTCCGACTCAAACACATCAAGGCCGCATCCCCCCAACCAGCCTTCCTCCAGCGCCAGCGCAATATCGCGCAAGGGTGTTTGCTCACCGCGCGCAACGTTGACAAGCACAATTCTGCGTTTCGCTTTCTTCAAGAGGTCGTAATTGAAGTAACCGCGATTTGCATCCGTCAAGTTCATCGCGCTGACAATGACATCTGCCCATCGAAAGCCTTCTTCCTTTGATACGTATTCGATATCCCCGTGTCGTTCGATGAGGTCTACCCCTTGCACATCGAATCCCATGCTCTTTCCCAAGCGACATATTTCGGAACCGATCCGACCTACGCCGACAACAAGCAGATGTTTCCCCAAAATTTCATTTCCCGTGATTCCGTTCCGGTCGAATTGACTCACTTGCCGAATCTGTGCGGGCAACTTCCGCAAGAGTGAGAGAACTAAAAGTATGGCATGCTCGGCAACAGCGCGTGAAGCATACTCGTCGAGATAGCCGCAGGGGATTTTTACAGACGCTTGAGAGTGAAACGCACGCAAATGGTCAGAGCCGGTGCTTCTGCTGAGAATTCCGTTCAACTGCGCCGCCCACGGCAGAGGGATTTGGGATTGAGTGCGGATTGAAATCAGGCTGGCTGGCGGTACCGTGTGGCTTGTTTCTTGAATTGTCTTCCACGTCAGCTCGAATGAAAACGAGTTGCCAATGAATCGCCGCAGCGCTTCAGCTTCCTCATCGAACACTTCGTAGAAGTAGACATCCATCTTGCTTGGCCGGTTGACGTTTCATGCTACCAATTCTTTTTTACGCTTACAAGCCGAGCGGTGGTTTTCTCGGAATCTTTCGCTATTTTTACGCATCGAATGGGTAAGCTCGTTTCTACATTCAACGCCGCCGAGAGCGCCTTGGTCCGGAGCGCACAGAGCGGAGACCAACGTGCCTTCGCTGAACTCGTACGCAAGCATGAAGACTTAGTGTATCGGTTTGCGTACAAGCTTTGCCGCAACCAAGAGAAAGCCGAGGAGACGTTTCAGGATACTTTCGTCAACGTCTACCGCAAGCTGAAACAGTTCGACGGAAAGTCGAAGTTCAGCACATGGTTGTATAAGATCGTTGTCAACAACTGCCTGATGAAACATCGGGTGCGCAAGATTGACCAAGCATCAATCTCGATCCATGCGCCGGAAGGTTTTGTCGACACCCCTCCGCACGACGCGGAAGGCCATCCGCTTCAGACGGTCGCTTCGTGGAAAGATTCACCTTTAGATGGCGTGATGAACAAAGAACTTCGGCATCTCTTGGACTCGGCTATTGCAAAGCTTCCGTCGGATTATCGCGTTGTCTTCGTACTGCGGGATGTTGAAGGACAATCGGCTGAGGAAACCGCAAAGATCCTTGGATTAACTGTTCCTGCCGTCAAGTCGCGTTTGCATCGGGCGCGCGCATTCTTGCGCGAGCAATTGAACGAGTATATGACAGAATGAAGCGCAAACTTATTAGAATAGATTCTTGCATAGATGTAGCAAAGCACATTTGCCAGAATCTGGACGACCAGATTCACGCAGATTATTGCCGTGAGATTCGCGCGCATCTTGCCCAGTGCCCAAACTGTACTGCATATCTTGATAGCATGAAGAAAATTGTTCGTCTGTACAGGTCGGAGCCTCTGCCTCACGTGCCAGCTTCTTCCCACAGAAAACTTTTCAAGGTCCTGAAGCTCGAGTAGTTTACGGTCTGCGAATCTTTTTTTTCTTTCCAGCATCTCATGTGTGGTTTCGGTTTTTTCAATCTCCTGTTTTATCATATAAAGAAAGGCTTACATCATGAAAACCAATATGGGTACTGTTGATCGGATCATCAGAGTACTGCTTGCAGTTGTGGTTGGTGTCCTCTATTTCACCGATCAGATCTCGGGAACAGTGGCTATAGTTCTTGGATCCTTCGCACTCGTCTTTTTGGCAACAAGCTTCTTCGCCTTCTGCCCCCTCTACCTTCCTTTTAGACTTACAACAAAAAAAGATTCACCGCAGTAACACATTCATTCTTCGGGCTGTATGAAAGGAGGATCTATCGGTCCTCCTTTTTTCATTTAAAAAATTCTTGACATTTCAGACTAATTGGTCTAATATTACGTTAGAATAATCGGGGATTAAAATGAGTGTCATTTTCAGCCGCCAATGCGAATATGCGTTACAGGCAGTTCTCTATTTAGCGCTCAAGCCGGCCGGAACAATGATATCAATCAAAGAACTCACCAAGAAGTTAGGAATCCCCTATCACTTCCTTGCCAAGATTCTTCAAGACCTCGCAAACCAAGGATTGCTCAGATCAATGAAAGGCCCCACCGGCGGGTTTACCCTTGCACATCCAGCAACAGAAATTACGTTGTTCCATATCGTCGAAGCAGTCGACGGTCTTGATTTCTTGAATACGTGTGTCATGGGTTTCCCGGATTGCTCGGGGAATAATCCGTGCGCCGTGCACTCGCAGTGGGGCAGCCTTCGCGATGGCATTCATTCGATGTTGGTGCACAAGAATATGGCTGACTTGGCGAAAGAAATAACGAAGCCCGAATACAAAAGCAGTTAGTACTCGCTCAGATTTTGGTACAGCATTCTGAAACTCGATTCTTCAATAACAGAACAGGCAATGAGTACCCAGATTCTTGAACCAAAGTTTGATGACGTTGTCGTCGCCGTTTCGCCCGATCGCTTTTCATCGAGTCCGCGCAACGCAATAAAAAAACTTCCCTTCGAGCTTCGCAAACCAAAACTTCGCTTCAGATCCGAAATGCGGTTGCATCGCCGGCTTGCGCTGCGATTAAAAGAGGATGAACAATTCTTCCGATCATTCGTTCAGTTAGCGTTTGTTCTTTTATGTGTATGGATCGGATTTGAGTTTTATTTGTTCGCTTCGTGGGGCGCATCCAATGGCGCGGTTGAGCATGTGGCGCGTCCTCCGGGAGTGGAGGGATTCCTTCCCATCAGCGCTCTCATGAGCTTGAAGTACTGGTGGCAAACAGGAATTGTCAACGAGATCCATCCATCCGGACTTTTTATTTTCCTCGCCATCGTCGTCTCCGGACTTTTTCTCAAGAAAGCATTCTGCGGCTGGCTTTGCCCGATCGGCACGCTGAGCGAATCTCTATGGATGTTGGGGCAAAAGCTTCTCGGCAAGAATTGGAATATTAACCGGTGGTTCGACTATCCACTTCGTTCGCTCAAGTACTTGCTGCTGCTGTTCTTTGTTTATTCAATCAACTCCATGAGCCTGCCGGACGTGAAGGCGTTCATCTACAGCCCCTACAACAAAATGGCCGACGTAAAGATGTATCTTTTCTTCGCCAATATTTCTTCATTCGCTCTCGGTACAATTATGGTCCTGCTGTTGCTCTCGGTATTCGTAAAAAACTTTTGGTGCCGATACCTGTGTCCGTACGGCGCCTTGCTTGGCGCATTAAGCTGGCTGAGCCCGTTGAAGGTTACGCGCACCAAGTCAACGTGCATCGATTGTGAACTTTGCACTGAAGCGTGCCCGGCAAACATCAAAGTCCATGCACTCGGGCAGGTATGGAGCGACGAGTGCACCGGCTGTCTGAAATGTGTAACGATTTGCCCTGTAAAGAACACGCTTGAGTTGAGAACTCACGCGCGCGGCAAGGCAGTGCCGGGATGGGTATTCGGTTCGCTCGTCGTCGGTGTGTTCGCGGGAATCACAGGCTTAGCAATGCTGACCGGCCACTGGCAGAATGGAATTTCCTCGCAGGAATATCAACGGCGATTCCAACAAATTGATTCCCCGCTTTATCAACACAATCGTGGTCAAGTACCGCACTATGACGGCAACGATTAAAACACCAGAAGACCAGATCGAATCGTTTTACGACGCACTGTCGGAAAGCTACGATGCCATGACCGGTTTCGAATCGCGCTTCGTGCGAGAGAAACCTTACTTCCGATTCTTCGTCGAGCGGCATGCTATTGCATCGGCGCTGGATGCCGGCTGCGGCACCGGTTTTCATGCGTTGTTGCTGTCACAACTCGGCGTGCGCGTTACTGCCACCGATGTGTCCCAAGCCATGATCGACAAACTTATCGTTCACGCCCGCCGATTGAATCTCAAGCTTCAAACTCTCCAAGCTTCTTTTGAAACACTCTCACATCGAATCTCAGACCGCTTCGACGCGATCTTCTGCTTAGGCAACGGACTTCCCCACATTCTCGACAAACGGGAACTGGACAACATCCTTCGGGGATTTCACCAACTCCTCCGGCCCGGCGGAACGCTGATCACACAAACGCTGAACTACGACCGCATCCTCAAAGACCGGCCTCACATCCTGAGCACAACGGAATATGAACAGCGCACATTTATTCGTTCGTATCAGTATGAGAATGATCAGATCGTTTTTCAAGTGCAGGCCATCGACCGTTCAACCGGCGTGCCCATAGGCGCTCCGATCTCTATTCCCTTGCGCCCCCTGCGGCACGATCAGTTGCTCAATACGATTGCCGATGCGGGATTCACCAATGTGAAATCGTACGGAGGACTTTCGCTTCCGGAATTCGATTACGACAAATCGAAAGACCTTGTGATCACTGCAACCGCAAAGGCGCTCGACACGCCTGTGAACAAGGATGACGCACACCAACCGATGGAAAGACGCTCATGACTGACCGCTACATAGTAAAAATCCCTGACGTTGAATTTTGGAAGGGGCTTGTTCCCTGCCAGATCGGCTGTCCGATTCACACCGACGCCGGACGTTATGTTCAGCAGATTGCGGAAGGGGATTTTCTCGGCGCGTATTTGACCGCACGGTCGCCCAATCCGTTTGCTAGCGTCTGCGGACGGGTGTGCGCGGCGCCGTGCGAAGACCATTGCCGGCGCGGCAAGATCGATGCACCGGTTTCCATCAGATCACTGAAGCGCTTCGCGACAGAAAAATACGGCGTCGAATCTCTTTCACCGCAATCGCAAGATCAATTGTGGGAAGGAACCGCCGACCGCGGCAACAAGTGGGCGTGGCATCTGCCGATGCAGGTTCAGGCGCGGAAGAATCTTGCCAAGGGAAAGAAGGTTGCCGTCATCGGTTCGGGTCCGGCCGGACTTTCGTGTG
>JACRFF010000104.1 GCA_016218005.1 Ignavibacteriales bacterium | reverse complement strand
GTTTACGATGAACCTTCAGTGCATTATCTTCGACATGGATGGGACGCTGACGCAAACGAACCAGCTCATCTATGATTCGTTCAATTACATCGCTGAGAAGTATCGCAGCCGTCGATATTCCGTTCCGGAAATCACCGCAATGTTCGGACCTCCGGAAGAAGCCGCGCTTCTCTCCATCATTGGTCCGGATGAGCTTGAACAAGTGATGGAGGACTACCTGCGGTTCTACCGTGCCCATCATGCTCGGCTTGCGCGATTGTATCCGGGAATCGAAGGTGTGCTCCGTTACCTCAAACAATCCGGCGTTCGCCTTGCGGGGTTTACCGGAAAAGGAATTCACACCACGACGATTTCGATGGAGGAATTCGGCATCAAGAACTACTTCGATGTTGTCGTCACGGGCAACGACGTGGTCAATCACAAGCCGTCCGCAGAAGGAATCAGAAAGATTCTTTCCCATTTTGGATTACGTCCAGACGAAGCGTTGATGGTGGGGGATGCGGTCTCCGACGTCAAGGCGGCGCACGAAGCCGGCGTGAAGATTGCGGCTGTGCTTTGGGATTCGTACGGCAAAGAACAGGTCTTTCAAATGAAAACGGATTTTGTTTTCTTTGAAGTGGGGGAGTTTGAGCAGTGGCTGAAATCGATCTTGAATCCAAAGCAATGATCGGAGCGGTAACGGAAGGAGTATACGTGAAACCCGGATACGTGAGAAGAATACTTGCGGCCATGATTCTGAGTTCATCTCTTGGCGATGGTCAAGAAATTTTTTCTGACCGCATTGTGAGCCTTCGTGTGAATGGAGTGGTTCACGCCGGCCTTCCCGCCTGCACGCAGGCCGGCCAGCCGCTGACGATCGAGTTCGATGCGCGCGATACGGAACCGCAGAACTACGTTGTTCGATTTACGCATTGCGACCGGGACTGGCATACAACCAACAATGTCTTTGTGAACGATGAACTGAAGAACCATACCAAGGTGCAGATTCCCTATCAACAAGCGCCGCCAGGGATTAAAGGATACGGATATACATACGTGGTGCGTGTTCCGGGTATTGCGGGTGTCGAAGAGTTTGCCTATTCCGGCAACTATCGGTATGAAATCTCGGATGCCGAAAACGGTTTGATGCTGGCACGTGGTCGGATGTTCGTCATTGAAAACGGCGTGGCGGTCCAAATGCGCGTAGGGAATCGAGGTCTTCCTTCGACGTCATACCCGGGAAATCAGGTGCACAAAGTAGAGGTCAAAGTAAAAATTCCGGAGACTTCCGAACCGCCGAGCGAGCAACTCTTCAGTATTTTGGTGGAAGGTATCGACGTTGTGCGCAATCGAGAACTGAATCATTCTTATCGCATTGATGCACACAACCCGACGGCCAATGCGTATGTGGAAGATTTCGGATTGCCCACGCTGAAGTTTGTGCTGGACAATGTCCTGTGCGGGAATGAATATCGTCGGCTCGACCTTCGGAACGTTGATTTCTATCCGGCAGGGCAAACACTACGGTCTAAAGCCGGAGCCGACGTGTTGCGCTTCAAATATCAAGGCGCAAAGGACAATAACGGCAAGTCCACCGTTACGGCCGGCGACCGATATGCTGAAGTCTTGCCGTATCGTTTTGAGCTTCTTGCGGACCTCCCATTCTCTGAAGAGGTGTTTGTGCTGGGAGATTTCAACGGATGGGAAGTGCGTGATGCTTGGAAGTTACAGTTTGACGCCGTTACGCATCGCTATTATGCAGATGTCAATGTGCGAAGAGGCGTGTACGACTATCAATATGTCTTTGGGGATTACAGTTCGCTTTCCCTCGAGGGATCAGACTGGCGGACGGTTTCAGTCTATTCGGTATTCGTGTATTATCGCGATCAGAGGTATGGCGGATTCGACCGCATTATCGGATTTGCCCAACAGCAGAGTTCTGGCGGCAGCGAATCATCAACCAGATAGGAAAACACCGTCAGATGAATACTATGCGCGTTGGCGTTATCGGTGTTGGACATCTTGGCACCTTTCACGCGCAGCAATACAAGCACGTTGAAGGGGCGATGCTCGTCGGCGTGTTCGATGTTGACCGCACAAAAGCCGCCGCCGTTGCATCGGAAACCGGCGTGCGAGCCTACGATAGCGCGGAACAATTACTCGCAGACGTCGATGCGGTCAGCGTAGCAACAGCGACGCAATCACACTTTGAAGTTGCGAAGGAAGCCTTGCAACGGGGAAAACACGTGCTTGTCGAAAAACCGTTGACCGCAACGATCCCCGAGGCGAGAGAACTTGTAACGCTGGCTCGGCTGAAGAAACGAAAGCTGCAGGTGGGACACATTGAGCGATTCAATGCTGCGATTCTTGCGTTGGAAAAGTACAGACTGCGACCGCTCTTTATCGAGTCGCATCGGTTGGCGCAATTCAACCCGCGCGGCGCCGATGTTGCGGTTGTGCTGGATTTGATGATCCACGATATTGACCTGATCTTGAGTCTGGTAAAATCGCCGGTGGAACGCATTGACGCAAACGGTGTGGCGGTTGTCTCATCGTCAGTCGATATTGCCAACGCGCGGCTGCAGTTTCAGAATGGATGCGTCGCGAACGTTACGGCAAGCCGCATTTCCCAGAACAAGATGCGGAAGATGCGGATGTTCCAGCAAGACGCGTACATCTCATTGGATTTTGCACAAGGTCTTGCGGAGGTCTTTCGCTTACTGGATGAACACGATCCGAGCGTACAGGCGACCATGCTGTTGGGAAAGATCGATCAAGGCGAACGCAAGCGCGTGATCGTGTACGAGCAACCGGAAGTCAAAGAAGTGAATTCGTTGAGGCATGAACTTGAACTGTTCGTGTCGTCGGTGAGAGATGATGTCGATCCTCCCGTGACGGGTGAGGATGGTCTTCAGGCATTGGAAGTAGCGGAAGAGATTATGAGAAAAATCGAGTCTCAACGAATTACCGTAGGATAACGTGGCAGATCGCATAGATATTGATGACGACATTGTGAGGAAGATCGGCGCCGTCGCCGATAGCCAAGGCGTCGAAGCATACGTCGTCGGCGGATACGTGCGAGACCGGCTTCTCTTGAAAGAAGTGAAGGACACAGACGTCGTTGTTATTGGACGAGGGATCGAATTTGCAAAAATCGCCGCGAAAAATCTTGGCGCAGAAAACATTGTTGTCTTTGAGAACTTTGGCACGGCGATGGTTCATCTCAGCGATCGCAAAATAGAATTCGTCGGGGCGAGAAAAGAAAGCTATGCGCGCCATTCACGCAAGCCGTCCGTCGAAGTTGGTTCACTGGCCGACGACCTCTTACGGAGAGATTTT
>JACRFF010000089.1 GCA_016218005.1 Ignavibacteriales bacterium | reverse complement strand
TTGCCACCTGCCATTACTCTTACCTCGCTCCCATGACACTGTCTGCACCCTGCATTTGCGGCAGCAGGGCCTTCAATTATATTACCAAGAACATTGTCAAGAGAGCCGATAAATTTAGCCGCCTGCGCATGGTAAGACGCCTGAAATTCTTTGGCCTCATCCTCATGACATTTGCTGCAATCCTTTGGCGATACAATGGTGGCAACAATAAACCCTTCATGTTTGTATGCATCCGGGTCTTTTCCATCCGCCTTGTGGCATTCGATGCACCCTATGCCTTGTTCAGCATGACGGCTCTGCTTCCAGTCATTCACCTGTCCTTCGCCTATGCCCTTTTTGATGTGGCAGTCTATGCATTTTTTGTTGACAGCGGAGATATACGGATGTATCTCCTCTTTGCTCGCCTTTACCTCCACATAGCCGACTATGGTCAGGGATATAAAAATAATAAGACTTAGTGCGCCGATAAAATATTTTACGAAATTGGAATCCTTTGTTTGCATATTGTCTCCTCCGTAATTATCCGTTCAGACATTTTTAAAACAAAACATTCCATAACGTGAGTGCGGCAAAGGCTGAAACCGCCGCTGTTCCGAGGACGATATTTATCCTTTCCATACGAAAACCTCTTTGAACAAGAAACCTGTCTATGTATGGATACAAGACAAAGAGCGCCGAAAAAAGCAACAGGGCAAAAAGCGCGGACTGGCGCGGGGCGATGGTTATCCACTTATACACCGCTGAAAAATACCAGGGCGGAGCCACATTGGACGCCACCTCAAGGGGATTTGCCATTTGCCCAATGGCCGGCGGAAATATCATAACAAGATTTACCATCACAACGAAAATACCGACTGCAACGAGACCGACCTTGAGCGCATGTTCGGGATAAAACAGATGAACCCCTTTTTCATCTTTCATCTTTGCAAAGTCGATGATCCTTATTGCCGCAATGTGAGCGGCTATGCAAAGGATGAGCAGAACCGGCAGCAGCTTTGTATGAAGGTCATAGAGGCGAAGCAGGGTGATCTCCGACACCTCCGCGCCTCCGCGCAGGAGATAGGCCATAGCAGGCCCCGCAACCGGCATCTCCTCTATCATATTCATCACCACGGTCATGCCCCAGTAAGACACCTGATCATAGACGAGCGCATATCCGGTAAAGCCCATGCCGAGGGTAGTAAAAAGAAGCAGCGCGCCGATAAGCCATTTCAACTCTCCCGCTGAGTAAGCCCGCGTTATGAAAACCCTGAGAGCATGGAGAAAGAGCGTGAATATCATAAGATTGACCGAGAGCTTATGCAGCCCGCGGATAAACCAGCCGAGATAAATATCATGGGTTATGGCCTCGACGCTTGCATAAGCCTTGTCCGGATAGGGAATATAATAAAAGGTCATAAGGATGCCGGTTGCAAGCGCCACAAGAAAAAGAACAAGCGGCGTTGCTCCCATGCAGTAAACAAATTTATTCAGGTAATCAGGCACATCTTCCTGAATCAAATCAATGACCCTGTCCTTCAGCGACTTCACTTTTATTTCTTCAATGGCTGTTTCCATAATCTTTTCTCCGTTTATTAGATTGTCATGCCCGAATGTTTCTATCCCCGATAGGGACATTCGGGGACGCATCCATTTTTTAATACTGGATTCCCGATTAAAACCTCGGGAATGACATTATTATTTTAATTCCGCATTCCGCATTTTTTTACGCCACCTTCACCTTCACATAAATATTATCGCCCTTCTGAACCACCGGAAATCTGTCTAACGGGCGCGGCGGCGGGCCTGCGATATTTTTGCCGTTTTTATCATATACCCCCTGATGACAGGGGCAGATAAACTGTTCTTTTGATTTGTCCCAACCCACAAGGCATCCGAGGTCAGTGCATTTTCGGGAAAATGCCGCAAGACCTGCATCGGTCTTGAGAAACAATATCTTGCTTCCGGCAATCTCCATGGGCACTGCATCATCCCCTGACATATCATTCACGGAACCGACCAGTATTTCCTCAAACCTCTGTTTTTTGATTGTCGGACTCAAAAACTGCATAAACCTCATGCCTAACATGCCAAGACCGAAGCCTAGTCCAAGCGTCATAAATGCGCCGCTTAAAAATTTTCTTCTGGATATATTATCGTTGATAACACCCATTGGTAATCACCCCCCAAAAAAACAAAAACGCCTTCTTTGTTCAACAATCAACCCGTAACAATTAACTGTTGACGGTTAATTGTTAAATGTTAAAAAGAAGGCGTCTTTGCCTTAATTTATTAAGATACTCAAGTTGACCGCCCGTTAGGCGGCTAACAAATAGGTTTTGATCTGATCAATGATTTGTTCTTTGTATTGGCCATTGCCACATTTTTTCCAGCCAAATTCGTGGGTCCATGGTCGAATCCGTTTGACCCCTCGGTTGTCTCACCATGCTGACTTGCGTCGAGCCCGATTATTTCCTGTTCCTCCTGTACACGCATGGGAATAATCAGGTCTGTAAGCTTGTACAGCATCCACGATCCGCCGAATGCAAATGCCATCACGAGCAAGGAGGCCAGAATGTGTGTGAGAAAGGTGGCGGTCTCTCCTGCAATCAGCCCTACCCTTGTAGCAAAGGCTCCCGTGGCCAGCATGCCGAACAATCCACCAAGCCCGTGACACGGAAACACATCGAGCGTATCGTCAACCGACGTTCTGGATTTCAGCGATACGGCAACATTGCTCAATACGCTCGCAAACGTGCCGATAAAAATACTTGCACCAATGGAAACGTACCCGGCTGCGGGTGTGATTGCCACTAGGCCGACTACAGCTCCCACACACGCTCCTAGTGCCGAGGGTTTCCGGCCAATCATCGCATCATAAAAGACCCAAGCCAGGGCTGCCGCCGCTGACGCTGTATTCGTGGTAGCAAACGCAGAAACCGCGATTGCATTTGCAGCGAGCGCGGAGCCGGCATTAAACCCAAACCAGCCGAACCAGAGCAGGCCGGTACCCAATATGACGTAGGGAATATTCGCCGGTTGATGTTTCTCTTTGTTCAACACCGATTTTCTTGGACCTAGGATCACCGCTCCCGCCAAAGCAGCGAATCCTGCCGACATATGCACAACCGTTCCGCCGGCAAAATCCAACACGCCCAATTTTCGCAGGAAGCCGTCTGGATGCCACGTCATGTGTGCAAGCGGTGCATAGATGAAGAGACTGAACAGCACAACGAACAACATGTACGAAGAGAACCTGACTCGTTCGGCGAACGACCCGGTAATCAACGCGGGAGTGATAATAGCAAATTTGAGTTGAAACATTGCAAAGAGGAGCAACGGAATAGTCGGTGAAAGAAGGGCGTGGGGTGCAGCGCCGACATTCCGGAAGAACGCGTACGTCATAGGATTTCCGATGATGCCGCCAATACTCTCGCCGAAAGCCACACTAAATCCTACGATCACCCACAGCACACTGATGACACCCATTGCGATAAAACTCTGTAGCATCGTGGAGATCACATTCTTCTTGCTTACCATCCCACCGTAGAAGTAGGAAAGTCCCGGTGTCATTAGCAGCACTAGACCTGTCGCCGTGAGCATCCATGCAATATCGCCACTGTTTAGTTTATCCAGGTTGTCCGCAGATGTCGGGATTTGCACGAATGCTGCCATGGACGCCACGCAGAGCAATACGAACGGGACATACCAAAATTTCCTTTTCTTCATGAACTTTCTCCCCTCTTTGTTTCTGTGATTGTTTAATAGATAAGGTAAACGCTCATTGAAATATAAACAATTACGGATAATTGTCAATACCACATAAACTATTAAGGTCTACGGCCTGTTGCGCTTTACCTACGATGGGGGATCAAGGAAGGTCTGGTTCCTATCGAAGCGGCGTCGCGTGTCGTTCGACCTAACGGAGAAGGCTGAACTTATCGGTTTACACTGGGGGAGATCTTCTTTGCAAACTCCACGACGCGGTTGATGTATTCTTGCCTGTCCACCGGGGGCGAAAGGCAATACTACCAAAGTAGTACAAGGCGTGATCTGACGGTTCTGAAAAAAGGGTAGTACCGGGGACTTTCTATGTGGTATCGGGAAGTTTTCTGTGCCGTCCGCCAGAGGCTGACGTCTTATCCTTGTCTTGTTTCAGCATTTTGTCGTCAGGAAACTCCCGACGGTACTCAGTGTAACATGCCGTCACGAAGTGATCCTCCAAAGGAGTCATTCGGACCTTCGGGAAGGGGGGCTTCGAGAAATGGTCTATCGCTCAACCGCTTTGATCACCGTTTCCCCCTTGAACATCTTCTTTACTTCTTCTGCATCTTGCTTTGACCCGACAATGTCTCCCCAATGCATCGGAATGAGCAATTGCGGCTTGAGCACATTGGCCATCTCCGCCATTTCTTTCGACATCATCGTGTATGTGCCGCCGCAAGGCAGAAGCGCAACATCTGTAACGACGGTACGCATCTCCGGAACCGCGTCCGTATCGCCGGAATGGTAAATACGCTGCCCGTGCGAGAGCGTGATAATGTAACCGACCCAATGGTTTTCTTTGGGATGGAATTTCTTCCCGAGATTGTACGCGGCAACAGTGCGCACCTTGAGATCGGCAATTTCATAGCTCTGGTTCGGCACGACAGCAATGGTTGTGCCTTTCAATTGGTAGGCCACGTCCTTCGGCGCAAGGAAGACGGTGGTCTCTTTTTTCACCAAGGCGATGTCTTCGGGAGAGAAGTGGTCATAGAGGCCGTGCGTGATGAAAACAAAATCTGCTTTATGAGGATGACCGGTAAGTTTCCACGGGTCAATATAGATTTGTGTTGTTCCGTCTTCAATGCGGAACGAGGCGTGTCCCAGCCAATGAATGTGTTGATGCTGCATACGTCCTCCGTGGGTTAGTACCAGCACCGTGCCGGTGGTTGTTAGCGCTGCTTCTTCAACGCATTGCGTGCCGTATGGAACCCCGGTTTGATCGTGTCATAGATAATAGCGATGCGTTTCTTGTACGGCAGGAATGCGCTTTTCATCGCATTGATCGTCACTTTTTCCAGTTCATCGAGCGACAGCTTGAAATGCTCGTGCGCAACCGAATACTCGTCCGTCAACGTAATCCCGCTCATCAAACGGTCATCGGTGTTGAGCGTAACACGAAACTTGTACTTATAGAAGATGCCGAACGGATGTTCATCCAAGCTCGGCACGGCGCCGGTATGCAGATTGCTCGTGAGACAGCATTCAAGGGGAATCCGTTTATCCAGCACATACTGTGCCAGCGTTCCCATGTTGAGAACTTCGCCATCCTTCACGCGCATGTCTTCGATCAATCTCGTAGCGTGCCCGATTCGATGGGCGCCGCACCATTGAATCGCTTGCCAGATCGATTCCTTGCCGAACGCTTCGCCCGCGTGCACGGTAATGTTGAAGTTCTGGCGTTGAATGTAGTGAAATGCTTCGATGTGTTTCTTCGGAGGGTATCCCCCCTCCTCGCCCGCAAGGTCGAATCCCACGACTCCCTGCGCTCGAAAGTCGCAGGCAAGCTCCGCCATTTCTAATGAGAGCGCCGGGTCCATGTTGCGCATCGCGCAGATGATGAGACCGAATTCAACGCCGAAGTCTTTCTTGCCGCGTTCCAATCCTTTCAGCACTGCCCGCGTGACTTTGTACGTATCCAACCCTTTGCTCGTGTGGAACACCGGCGCAAATCGTGTTTCAAGATAAACGACGCCGTCCTTCTTCATATCTTCCACGGTCTCATACGCCACACGTTCCAGCGCCTCTTCCGTTTGCATCACGCCGCAGGTATGTTCAAATCCTTCCAGAAACAGCGGCAGACTTCCGCGCTGCGCTCCGCGCTGAAACCACGTGTCGAGTTCACCGGGATCGTTGGTCGGAAGCTTGCCGTAGCGTTGGTCTTTCGCCAACTCGATGACTGTTTGCGGTCGGACGCCGCCATCGAGATGGTCGTGCAAGAGAACTTTGGGAAGTGCGCGGAGAAAATTTTTCGTGAGTTTCGTCATGCGATCCTATCGGTTGAATGATTGGAATGTGTGTTACCGAACGCCGTCAATGGCCTTGTCCACCTTTCGGAGGAGAACCCCCGTTACAATTGCCGGAAGAAGTTTTTGAATATCGCCGTGCAAGACTCGATCCTGCCTCAGCCGCGGAATAAGAGATCGAACGTAGGCGTACGCCGCTTCAGTTCCTTTTCCCGCTTTCATCAGTTTGCCGTTACCCAGCGACCGGGCAAAATCCAAACCTTGGCAAGCGCACATCAATTCAATCGCCAGAACCGTTTGGGCGTTCTTCAAAACTTTCCACGCCTTTTGCGCGCTGATCGAACCCATGCTGTTATGATCTTCCTGATTTGCGGAAGTCGGAATCGAATCCACGCTGGCGGGATGGCACAGCACTTTGTTTTCGGAAACGAGCGACGCGGCGGTGTACTGGGCGATCATCATACCGGAATTCAGTCCGCCGTTCTCGGTAAGAAACCGCGGCAAGCCGCTCAGCGAACCGTTCACGAGTCGTTCGATGCGTCGTTCCGAAATATTGGCAAGCTCCGACAGCGCAATGGCGAGAAAATCCATTGCCAGCGCTATCGGTTGTCCGTGAAAATTTCCGCCTTCAAGGTGCGCTTTGTCCTCGGCAAAGATCAGCGGATTGTCGGTTGCAGAATTGATTTCGATTGAGACTTTCTCGCGCACATACTCGACGGCATCGCGCGACGCACCGTGCACCTGCGGAATACATCTCATGGAATAAGCGTCTTGCACCCGCGCATCATTGTGACGATGAGACTCGCGGAGTTGGCTCCCAGCCATCATGCACCGGATATTTGACGCAACAGTTTGTTGGCCTATATAGGGACGCACGTCATGAATTCTCGCGTCAAACGGAGTGTCGCTGCCCCGCAACGCTTCGACACTAATCGAAGCGGCAACGTCTGCCGTTTGACAAAGGATCTTCGCTTGATGAACCGCCAATGCCGCATACGACGTCATCATCTGTGTGCCGTTGATGAGCGCCAGCCCTTCCTTGGCCGTCAGACGAATGGGTTTCAGACCTGCGGACTTCAACGCGCGCTTGGCATTCACAAGCCTTGCGCTCGGAACTCTGCCTCTTCCACCCACCCACGCTTTGCCTTTTCCCATCATCGCCAATACGAGATGCGACAGTTGCACAAGGTCTCCGCTTGCTCCAACCGACCCTTGCGAAGGAATCACCGGAACGATACCTGCGTTGAGCATCTTGACGAGTTGTTGCACCGTCTCCAGCCGGATTCCGGAAAACCCTTTCGCCAACGCATTGACACGCAAGGCCATCATGGCGCGCACCACTTCGTGCGGCAGCGGTTCGCCAGCGCCCACCGCGTGGCTGAGAATGAGATTTTCTTGAAGCTGTGCCAGATGCTCTCGGCTGATGCGGACGTTGGCGAATTCCCCAAATCCCGTCG
>JACRFF010000092.1 GCA_016218005.1 Ignavibacteriales bacterium | reverse complement strand
TGGTAATGTCCGCTGACCGGAATGCATGTCGGATGAATTTGCGTATAGCACGGATTGCCAAAGTGCGCCCCCTTCTTGTGAGCGCGCCAGATGGCGGTGGCGTTGCTCGCCTTGGCATTCGTCGAGAGGTAGAAGACATTTCCGTATCCGCCGGTGGCAAGCACCACCGCGTGCGCCTCGTACGATTCGATCGTGCCGTTGCGAAGATTGCGACACACGATGCCGCGCGCTTGACCATTCACCACAACGAGGTCGAGCATCTCGCGGCGGTCGAAGAACTTCACCGTGCCCGCATCGACTTGGCGCATCAAGGCCGAGTACGCGCCGAGCAATAATTGCTGGCCCGTCTGCCCGCGCGCATAGAACGTACGGGATACTTGCGCTCCACCGAACGAACGATTGTCGAGATAGCCGGCATAATCGCGCGCGAACGGAACGCCCTGCGCCACGCATTGGTCGATAATGGCGCCGCTGACTTCGGCAAGCCGGTAGACGTTGGCTTCGCGGGCGCGATAGTCGCCCCCTTTCAGCGTATCATAAAAAAGCCGGTAGACGCTATCGCCGTCGTTTGCATAATTCTTCGGCGCGTTGATTCCCCCCTGCGCCGCAATGCTGTGCGCGCGCCGAGCGGATTCGTGGTAACTGAATGCCATCACGTTATAGCCGAGTTCCGCCAGTGATGACGCCGCCGACGCTCCCGCCAGTCCGGTGCCGACAACGATGATGTTGTATTTCCGCTTGTTGGCCGGATTGACCAACTTCATGTGGAAGCGATGGTTGGACCATTTCTTCTCAATCGGTCCGTCGGGTATTTTAGAATCAAGTGCCATGGTCGTTCGTTAGGTAAGTGTTAGAAAATCCACGCGGTCATTGCTCCGTTCATCGCCGGCCGCCAGAAAAAGTAGAAGTAGATCGGAAGAGAGATGAACACCGCCGGAATGATGAACCAAAACAGAAACGCAACCTTGTCGATCAGCGGCGTATACTTCTTGTTCCGCAAACCCAGCGTTTGAGATCCCGATTGAAAGCCGTGCCGCAGGTGAAATCCCAGCAATCCGATGCACACGACGTAGACCGACACGAACAGCGGATCCTGAAACTTGTGCACAACCAGATCATACCCCGAGGGATGCACGGGTGTAAACCGTATCTTGAAGAAAAAAGAATACAGGTGCAGAAGAAGAAAGCCGAAGATCGTCAAACCGGTAAGCATAGTGCTGCGCGAGTACCACGGCGCATTTTCCTTCAATTGGTACACATCGTACTTCACCGGACGCGAGCGCCGGTTCACGAACCAGAGCCATCCACCGAGCATCGGATGAACAAGCAGCGAAAGGAATAACCCGATTTCAATCGTGCGGATGACTGGATTCTTCACCAGCGCTTCAGAATAGGCTTCGTAGATTTCCTTGCCGAGGAAGAGCAACGAATTGCCGACGGCGTGCTCTAACAAAAACAGGCACAGGAATAATCCCGTGATGCTCATGAAGAATTTCTTGCCGATCGAGGATTGGTAGAACGAAAGTAAGGCGCTCATAGACGACCTGCCGAGATTTCCGAGAAGTGAAAATAAAATCGGTGAAATGGTAGAGAGTTATTGGCGAAAAAGCAACGCAATACGCACCTTGCAAGGTTCACAACCTTGACAAGGTTGAGGTCGAGTCTGAACAACATTTTGACAATCATCGGGCGAAACCTTACTTTGCAGTCGCCCCATCACCAAATTCCGACCCATTGACCCACTGAACGGAAAATGGCTGAACAAATTCTTCCATACATCGAGCACGATGTTGCACACATCCGGCATAAGAGCAACACCACTATCCGAGAAACCGAAATTGGTGCGCTTCGGTTTCCCATCGTGACGAAGGACCTGCGCAGAGACAATTCCGAAAGACGACAATAACACTTCGCGGAGTTAAGAATATGCTTTCTAAATTTCCACGATTGACATTTTCATACGCTGCGGGTTTGATAACCGCGCTCATCGGTCTTCTCGTGCTTATCGGCTATCAGTTCGATGTCGCCACACTCAAGTCTTTTCATCCCTACGGTACCGACATGGCGGCAAATACAGCCGCAGCATTTCTCTTCGCCGGAATTGCACTTATGGCATTGCAACACTCGCATCGTTTTGCACACCGGCTTGTGCAGTTTCTTGCGCTGGTGATTTTGCTTATCGGGATTTTTTCGGTTTACCAAAACTTCTTCGACCGGAATACCGGCTTCGATGAAATTCTATACCGCAAGTCGGTAAAAGCGATGAGCGCACCAAACCCCAGTTCGATGGCACCCAACACGGCGGTGAACTTTCTACTTCTCGGATTTGCATTCATGCTTTTTACACTCCCCAAATTCCGCCAAAGTTTTTTGATTGAGTTTTCATTGATCTTTTCGCTCACCCTCAGCATCATCGGGCTTTTCGGTTATCTCAGCGGATTTGTAGAGTTTGCAGGAACCTCCGGTTATACAAAAATTGCAGCAAATACCGCCGGCACGTTTATCATTCTATGCGTCGGGATGCTCTTCACCGCGTACGAACGGCAGCACACACCGATCACGATCGAACAAAAACTTTTTGCCGGACTTACGGTTACCACCGCCTTCATCATCTTCATCACGTTCCTCTCCATTTCAGGCATCAAGTCTCTCCTTCAAGCAAGCGATTGGGTGGAACATACACAGGAGGTGAAGAATCAGCTTGGAGCCGTTCTCTCACACGTTCTGGAAGTTCAATCAAGTGGACGCGGCTTTGTTCTCACTGGCAACGACAAATACCTGAGACCGCGCGAAAAGGCTTCTCGTGAACTCCCGACACTTTTGAATGATTTACGCTTACACACAGTTGATAATCCTTACCAGCAGCGAGCGCTCGTATCGCTTGATCGGTTAATTGAAAAGCGCCTTGCGTTCTCCGATACAATAATCTCCACGTGCAGAATAAAAGGAGAAAGAGAAGCACGTTTGTTGATTGCAACCGATAGAGGAAACATACTCACCGACAGCATCCGCACTCTCGTCGCACAGATGATTGCAGAAGACGACCGGCATCTGCAAACGAAAAATGAAGATGAAATACATCAGGCGAATCGCAGCCAGCTTATTATTTATCTCAGTCTTGCCGTGCAGGTGCTGTTGCTGGCGTTCATCTTTGTGCTTGTCAAAAGAGATGCGGCAGGACGAAGAAAGGCAGAAGATCGATTTCGGTTGGTCGTCGAATCGGCGCCGAATGCGATTATCTTGGTGGATTTCAATGGTACAATCCGCTTGGTCAACGCTCAGGCAGAAAACTATTTTGGGTACAACCGTAACGAGCTGCTTGGAAAGAAAATTGAAATGTTGATTCCAAGAGAGAATGCCGTTGATCACACGTTTCTTCGGTCAAGCTTTTTTGCTCATCCGGAGACACGCGGTATGGGAATGGGCCGCGACTTGTTTGGTTTGAGAAAGGACGGTGCCAAAATTCCTGTTGAGGTGGGTTTAAGCCCCATTCAATCCGAAGAGGAAATGCTGGTGCTGGTTTCCCTCATTGACATCACCGAGCGTAAACAAGCGGAGGATGCGCTTCGGCAGTTGAACGAAGAGCTGGAAGACCGCGTGAAAGAACGAACGGCATCATTACGAAAGAACGAAGAGCGCCTCCGAACTACCCTCGATAACATGATGGAAGGATGCCATCTTATCGGGTTTGACTGGCGGTATATTTATCTTAACGATGCTGCTGACAAACATAATCGCCGGCCCAAAGAAGAATTGTTGGGCAATAAATATATGGATATGTGGCCTGGCATTGAAGCAACAACCGTGTTTGGTATTATTAAGCAATGTATGGAAGAACGGATTGCGCGGCACATGGAGAATGAATTTGTTTTTCCTGATGGAACCACCGGGTGGTTCGACCTTAGCATTCAACCGGTACCTGAAGGGGTTTTCATTCTTTCTATGGACATAACCGATCGCAAGCGGGCTGAAAATGAACTCCAGAAACTGAATGAAGAGTTGGAGCGGCGCGTTATAGAGCGCACGGCACAGCTCGAAGTCGCCAACAAAGAACTCGAGGCGTTCAGTTACTCCGTCTCGCACGATTTGCGGGCGCCGCTGCGCAGCATCGATGGATTCAGCCTCGCGTTGTTGGAAGACCATACGCATCAATTGAATGCGCAAGCGAAGGATTATCTCAACCGCGTGCGCGCCGCCAGCCAGCGCATGGCGCAACTCATCGACGACCTGTTGAATCTTTCACGGGTATCCCGCACGGAAATGCGCCGCGAAAAGGTGAACCTGAGTCACTTGGCAAACGCTATTGCGATGCAATTGCAGAGCACGCAGCCCAATCGCACGGTTGAATTCCAGATTGCCGACGACGTAATTGCGGAAGGAGACGCCCACCTTCTGCGCGTTGTGATGGATAATCTTCTCGGCAATGCGTGGAAGTACACCAGCAAGCATCCGACGGCAAAGATTGAGTTCGGAGTTTTAACGCGTGACGGCGTTCTGGCATATTTTGTCCGCGACGACGGCGTTGGGTTCGATATGGCGCACGCAGACAAGCTGTTCGGGGCGTTTCAGCGATTGCACGCTATGAGGGACTTCGCCGGCACCGGCGTTGGCTTGGCGACGGTGCAACGCATCGTTCACCGCCACGGTGGTAACGTATGGGCTGAAGGAAAAGTCAATGAAGGAGCAACGTTCTATTTTACACTGTAATCTTTGCGCCTTGGCGGTTTAAGATATAACCGCTAAGTGCGCAAAGAGCGCGAAGGGATGACAATGACAGAGAATGAAATCGGAAAGATCGTCGTTGATTGTGCATTCAAAGTACATCAGGCAATTGGACCGGGTTTACTCGAATCCACCTATGAAGCATGTTTGGTTTACGAACTCATCCAAGCAGGACTCAAAGCCGAAACACAAAAAGCACTTCCGGTTGTGTACAAAGAAGTGCGGCTCGATTGCGGATATCGAATTGATGTTCTGGTTGAGAATCTCGTTATCATCGAAATCAAATCGGTTGAAGCGCTCAACGATGTTCATATGGCTCAAATCTTAACCTACCTCAAACTGTCTGGTTGTCGATTAGGATATTTAATTAACTTCAACGTGAAATTGATCAAAGACGGTATCCGACGTGTCGTTAACAAATTATAACCTTTGCGACTCTCCGCGTCCTTGGCGGTTCAAAACAAATATAGACGCAAAGAACGCCCGCCCGCAGGCCCGCCAGAACGCGTAGCGGGCAGGCCCGCCAGAACGCGTAGCGGGCAGGCAAAGAAAAAACACTATCGAAAGGAATATT
>JACRFF010000094.1 GCA_016218005.1 Ignavibacteriales bacterium | reverse complement strand
TCTTCGCTTCGCTCAGAATGACAATTGTCCGAAGGTGCAAAGCACTCCTGTGGAGACTCCTTCGAAGAGGAATAATTTTTCAGAAGTCTCCATCGTTGCTTCTGGAAGCTTCGGTTCGTATTTTCGTTCGACGGTCAAGAAAGATTCTATGCCGCGCAATACACCCTTAATGATTCACATCGTGCCGGGCAAGTGCGATTACTGCGGTTGCTGTGTCGGCGTGTGTCCCGAAGATGCAATCGAACTGATGGAATCTCGCATTTCGATCATCGATGAGCGATGCACCAACTGCAAAAAATGTGTTTGGGCGTGTCCGTGGGAGGTCATTGAATTCCATCGGGAAGGCGTACGCCATCTTCCACAGCATCAGCCTCAGTTCGTGAACGCCGCCATTGCCTACGAATAGCGCTCCTGCGGCGGGTTTTCTTGATACTCACCCCATCCTCACGTATATTCTTCACAGTTCAGCTTGCGTAGATTGGTGAAGAATTCTCACTGGCGGCATATTCTCGTTGTCCGCACCGATAAAATCGGCGACGTGGTGTTGACCCTTCCGCTCCTGTCTGCACTTTCGAAGGCACTGCCGCAAAGCCGAATTGATGCGTTGGTGCAGTCGCACACACAGGAGTTGGTCGAGGGGGCCGAGGGCGTGTCCGGTGTTCTTTCGTATGATGAGAAAGGCCGGATGAAGCCGTTGCGTTCGATGTGGCGCGAACTTCGCCGGCAAAAGTTTGATGCGGCGGTGGTGGCGTATCCGCGTGCGCGCGTAGCTCTCTTACTTTGGTTGGCGGGAATTCCAGTCCGCGTGGGAAGCGGCTACCGATGGTATTCCTTTTTGTTCAACCGACGCGTCTATGAACATCGGAAGACTGCCGAACGGCACGAAGCAGAATATAACGTTTCACTCATCAGCGGATTAGGATTCGAAGCAGGCCCGATGACTCCGCCGCGAATTCAATTGAGCGGCGATGAGAAAGCTGAAGCTCGAAAACTTTGGACGCAGTTGGGATTGCGGAGTCAAAAACCGCTCGCCATCTTACATCCCGGCAGCTGCGGCTCGGCGCGCGATTGGAAACCGGAACGATTCGTCGAGCTTGCAACGTCGCTCCGCGAACGATTTTTTCAGGTGGTAATGACGGGCAGTGGAAGTGAACGAGAATTCATAGAGCGGCTCGCGAAAGAATCCGGCGCCTTGGTTCTTGCAGGATCGCTCACCCTCCGTTCGTTGGCGGCATTCATTGAAACGGCGAGCGTGTTTGTTTCAAACTCCACCGGACCCTTGCACATGGCCGCAGCCGTTGGCACGCCGGTGGTTGCGTTCTATCCGCCGGTCAAGGCGATGTCGCCTGCGCGCTGGGGACCGCTGGCAGAGAGGAAGCGGATTTTTGTCCCGTCTCCGGAGAAATGTCCGTTGTGCAAGGGAGGCGCATGCAGGTCAAACGTGTGTATGGATCAAATTGAAGTGCCGAATGTCGTTGAAGCGATTCAAACTCTTCTTGCAGAGCGGAAATAAGAAATCCCGTATGCGCCGACGCACCGATACCATATTCGTCATCATCATCCTCGTGTGTGTGGAGTATCTGCGTGCGCAGAACCCCCCCGCCGATACATCTGCGCCTCGTACGGAATTTCGCACCGTTCCGCACAAAGCGTTCAGCGTTGGCGAGCGCTTGGTGTTTGATGTTGGCTACAGTTTCATTACGGCGGGTGAGGCAGTGTTCTCTATTTCCCGTTCAGATTCGTTGCGCGGCCGTGAAGTTCAGCAAGTGATGTTCACCGTGGTATCGACGCCGACATTCTCGTGGATCTTCAAAGTCGACGACAAGTATGAAACGTGGGTCGACGCGAAGGGAGTGTTCCCGTGGAAATTCTCTCAGCGTGTGCGCGAAGGGAGTTATAGCCGCGACTTCGAAGCCGAGCTTGATCAAATTCGCCACGTGGCGGTTACGAAGGATGGAAAGTATCCCATCCCCGAATATGTCCACGACATTGTTTCCGCATTCTACTTCACGCGCACATTCGATTTTTCCCAGATGATGCCGGGGCAGAAAACCTATTTGGAAAATTTCTATAAGGACACGACCTACTCGCTTGCCATCAAGTTTCTTGGTTTCCAGCGGCTCAAGGTCGATGCCGGCACGTTCGATTGCGTGGTGGTGGAGCCGCTCATTAAAGAAGGTGGACTCTTCAAAAGCGAAGGCCGCATTCTCATCTGGCTGACGAACGACGAGCGAAGAATTCCTGTTAAGGTGAGCACAAAGGTGGTTGTCGGCTCGATTGACGCAGAGCTGCGAGAGTATTCCGGTATCAACGGACCCATTACGGCGAAAGTGAAATAACTATGGCTCGATTCCAACAAATCCGTTTGGATGGCATCACCACGATCTCCATCCACGACCGCAAGAGCAAAGTGCAGCCCAAAGATTTCGCGAAAGTCATCGCGCCGGAGCGTGCAAGCTTCCGGCAGTTTGTGGATTCGCTGCCGCATACCCTCACGGCGAACGACCTGCGCTTGGTGGTGGATGAAATCGTGCGGGCGAGGAGAAAGAACAAACCGGTCATTCTGATGATGGGGGCGCATGTCATCAAGGTCGGACTTTTGCCGCTTATTGTTGATTTGGTGAAGAGCGGCGTGTTCACGCACGTGGCGATGAACAGCGCTGCCTCCATTCACGACGTCGAGTCGGCAATGTGGGGGCACACGTCGGAGGATGTCGCCGCCAATCTGATGGATGGAACGTTTGGCATGTCGAAAGAAACCGGCGATTTCATCAACAAGGCCTTGGTAAAGGGCATGACGGAATCCGACGCCGGATATGGCGAGACGCTGGCGAAGAAGCTCATTGCGCTCAAGGCAAAAAACCGGCGGCTGAGCATCCTCGTGAATTGTTATGAGCATGGGGTGCCGGTAACGGTGCACGCCGCTATTGGAACAGACATCGTGCATCAACAGCCGACGATGGATGGCGCCGCGACCGGCGAGTTGAGCTTCCGTGATTTCAAAGTGCTTGTTCATTCCGTCAAGAATCTTATCGGCGGCGGCGTTGTATTAAATTTTGGCTCGGCGGTTATTATGCCGGAAGTGTTTCTCAAAGCGCTCACCGTTGCGCGGAATCTCGGATACAAAGCCAAAGGATTCACGACGGCAAACTTCGATATGCTTCGTCACTACCGGCCGCAGATGAACGTCGTCGAGCGGCCAACGCAAAAGTTCGGCCGCGGCTTTCATTTTACCGGCCATCATGAAATCATGTTCCCATTGCTCGCAGCCATGATCAAACTGCGGATGAGCCCGCGATGACAGACGCACTGACGCCGCAGAATGAAGAATCCGGCGTGCCTGCCTCCCGCCCCGATGTATCGGAACGGGATTCGGGCGAGCCGGCAATTCCACCTTCCTTCGTCGAGCGCCACAACATTTCTCCGGTTGCCTTTGCCGTCCTAAGCCTGATAGGAATCTTCGTGCTCTATCAAGTCGGCGGAGGGGTGCTTGCATTTCTGGCAGTCGGCGGCGGCGGATTATCATCTTCGAACGCCGACCTTATGCGGTGGCTTACACTTGCCGGTCAGACTGCGTTCATTCTCATTCCCACGTTGTTGTTAGGGAAAATGTTTTCGCGTTCGCTTGCGGATGTTTTTCCATTTCGTCTTCCGTCAATTGCCGAAATTGTTCTTGCCATCGTCGGTCTGTTGTCGCTTCAACGGATCTTTGAAGTCTATTCGTATCTTCAAAAACAAATTCCGATGCCGCAACGCTTGGAAGAATTGTTCGAACCGGTTCGCAAACTGATCGAACAAATGCTAAAAGCGCTCATCCATGCCGACACGGTTCCGCAATTGCTTGTCGTAGTCTTCATCGTTGCCGTTGCCCCGGCGTTCATCGAAGAACTCATGTTCCGCGGATTGATTCAATCGGCGTTTCAGCGTTCGATGCCGCCCGTGCACGCCGCGGTTTGGTGCGGAGTGATCTTTGGATTCTTCCACGTCAATCCGTTCGACGTCATTCCATTGATGGGATTGGGAGTGTTCTTGAGCTTCCTGCGTTTCAGGTCGATGTCGTTGTGGATACCGATCCTTGTCCATCTGGTGAACAACGCCTTGGCGGTTGTTGCGGAATACTTACGCATCGATGACAACGCCATGCTTTCTCCCATCGGTCCAATGTCGCCCACGATTGCCGGTCTTGCCATCCAGACACTTTTCTTCGGCGGATTGTTTGTGTGGTGTATGACGGCCTACCTCCGCGTTACGCGACGAGGGCAAGACCAAACGGAGGCTGTAGACTCATGACCTCGAATTGTGAAGTGCATTCGGGTCAAATTGCAGCGACGGCGTGTGTCGTATGCGCCAAGCCTCTCTGTGCCGAGTGCGTTGTTCAAGATGGAACCAACGCGTATTGTTCCGAAGATCATCGGTCTGTTGGAACGAGTTATGCGCTTCTTGCATCCGTTGCAACGTGGGCAGAAGCTGAGGCGTTGAAAGCAAACCTGCGCCAAGCAAACATCGATGCTACGTGGTACTGCCGCGCAGACAACGTTTCATCGTATGGGATGGAGGATGCAGAGAGCACAATGCTGTTTGTTCCTCGTCCCGATGTTGCACGTGCGAACAATGTCTTGAGTGCATTGAATCTCTTGCCGAGCAATGAAGGAATGCTATGAATCCTGTGAGAATCCATCCCTTCGGGACGAGAACGCCTGCCGCATCGCCATCCAAGTTCGCTTTGCTTCCGCAGCGCATTGCAGTAGCGGTTGTGGCGATACCGATCATCCTTTGGCTTGCGATGAAAGGGGGCTACTGGTTCTTTGCGTTTGTCAGCGTGGCTTCGGCTCTGACGCTTGACGAATTCTATCGGCTTGCAGAAGCGAAAGGCGCACATCCGTTGCGATGGTTAGGCATGGCCGGGGGCTTTGTCGTGAATCTTGCGTTCATCTATGAACGGCTGCAGGTCGATGTCTATGAACTTTTCCTTTCGTGGGGAATCCGCCTGGGCATGTTTTCCCAGCATCAGTTTCTTTCAGTGGCGTTGATAGTGATTCTATTGACCGTCCTATTGGTGGAATTATTCCGGAAGTCCGGCTCGCCATTAGCCAACGTCGGTGCAACCTTGTCGGGATTGCTGGTGGTATCGCTCTGCTTCGGAACGCTGATCTTCACCAGAGAACTGTTTCCGTATGGATTCCCCGTGCACAAATTTTTTCCCAACGCGTTTGCTGACGGTGTTCAGTTCGAGCAAATCAACAGATGGGGCGGTTTCACCATCGTTGCGTTGTTTCTCTCGATTTGGGTGTGTGATACCGCGGCATACTTCGGCGGACTAACGTTTGGAAAGCATCGCCTGTTTGAACGAGTGAGTCCCCAAAAGAGTTGGGAAGGAGCGCTCTTCGGGTTGGTGTTTGCCATACTTGCGTTCGTTGCGGCAAAGATTGTTGTGCTGGAGTATCTAGCGTTTCACCACGCCATTATTCTTGGAACCTGCGTGGGTGTGTTCGGTCAATTGGGCGATCTGGTAGAATCACGATTCAAGCGAGACGCCGGCGTCAAAGACTCGTCAGCGCTGCTGCCCGGCCACGGCGGCGTGTATGATCGGTTCGACAGTCTGGTGTTTCTTTCTCCCATTATCTATCTTTATATAGACTTCATTGTTCTTTCGTGAAAGTATCACGGTCATGCCGCTGAACGACTCTCAAAAAATTAGTGTCATATCGCTCGGCTGTTCCAAGAACCTCGTGGATTCTGAAACGTTGCTGGGACAATTGAAGTTAGGAAATGCCGCCATCGTTCAGGATGTGGACACGGCGGACACGGTGGTGATCAACACGTGCGGCTTCATTGAGGCGGCGAAACGCGAATCCATCGATGCGATTTTGGAAGCTGTTGACCGAAAACAGAATGGCAAGCTGAAGAAAGTTGTGGTGATGGGCTGCCTTTC
>JACRFF010000093.1 GCA_016218005.1 Ignavibacteriales bacterium | reverse complement strand
TTGAAATGATTTCGCTGTCGTCAAACCATGTACTGCCGAAATAGCCGGGGCCAAGCGCTTCAATATAGATGTCATACTCCGGTCCGCCGCCATCGGTGCCATCGGAAGGAGGCGTGCCGTAGCCAAGCGAGTCAATTTCAAGCCGCCAGCAATAATCGGCAGCTTGTGCCACAGAGTCCACGAACGTATTGTATGTATTCGGAATTCGATTCCCCGAAGCATCAAGCAATGCAGGCGTGTTGTCTCCGATGAGTGCGGCAGTTGTATCATAATGAATCCGAAGTTTTCCCGAGGGAGTTAGCTTCGATGTTTGCAACGATGGCCTCAGCATAAGCGAATGAACTGATTTCTGCAAAGAGCCGCCGCGCCTCTGCGCTGCTTTCACTGCGCTCAACACTAAACCCATTCCACATTTTGTCGGCGTCTCACGAACAATTTCTTCTTCACCAAGAAGCGATCGTAGTTGTCCTAACCGCTCGCCTGTCTGAAGGACCCCTTTCGGGAAGGCGGGCACCTGTCCCCGTGCGCTATTCAACACGCCAAATACTGCACATCCCATCAGTACAACGAGCAATTGATGCGGCGATAACTTCATTTTTTCTTATGGATAGCTAATCCGTTGTAGATGCGAATTCTCGCTTCCTTGGTAAGGGAGATGCAAAGGTCTTGAACATTGTCGCCGTTCACATCTGCAATAATAAAATTCGGCTCCGGTGCGCTATTCGATAGAACAACCCACGGATCAAATTTCATTCCTCTCTTTCCTCGGCACACCCCCACTCCCCCCCGTTGCTGTGAAGCGAGAACAATGTCAAGGAAACCGTCGCCGTCGAGGTCGACAACCTGACATCGAGCGCGGGATGTAATGGCAACATTACTCTCGATCAGTACTGGCGTGGCATACGTTCCACCAGACATGCCTCGCGCCACAAACAAATCTCCGCGACCACCATTTGCCGCAATGATGAGGTCTAACGTATCGTCGCCATCGATATCCACTGAATACAACCACGATGGATCGCTTGAGCGAGGTAAAAATATTTCGGCCACTGTGCGTGCCGGCAACCAACCAGATGAATCGATAGACGACGCGCCGATTTCAACCGTCGACGAGTCTCCAGCCCGAAACAAAAAGACAACTCCGCTCGGAGTGCGTTGATTGGCGAAAACGGAAGTAGAGCCCAAAAGCCGAAAACCTGATGGAAGCCGAAAACTTTCTTCTATAAACTGGCTTGCCGCAATCTGAGAAAAATTACTGACAGACTGAAATATTCCCAGTGAATCAGCATTGAGAGTGCAGAACGTTAAGCCGCCGGCAACATGTGTTCTCCCGCCTATCGGAATCGATGAGCCTTCCGTTGGAATGACGGCAGTTTGCACGAAATCAACATCGTGCGAAATCGATGCAACCGTCAAGGTCTGTTGCTGCTTGGAGCCGATGATCATCAAGATCGTTGAATCACTCGAACCAATGTAAGAAAGCGATTGCGGATTTGCCGACACGCTCACGGCACTCATGCCAAATGGTCCTTCGCCCGGCCGACACCGAAACACGCCCAGAACGTTGTCCTTCGGCAGCGCCGAAACAAGCAACGGCGTTTCGCTCCCACGAAATTTACAGAAAACTAATTCTGCCGGATTGGCGCCAACAGCGTAGTCGGTTGAATCTCCAAGCAATGATCGCTCGCTCGCATTTCCCAATACGTTAAGCATGGGGCGCTGAGAATCGAATACCAATAGGGAAGCGTATTTGTCCTGTGAAAATTTTCCACTCAGAAGCCGCGCGGCTGTGCCCCCCATCGAATATCTTGTGTGCTCGACAAAAGGATCGATGGCCTCATTGTACCACACTTCAATCAAGCCCGATTCTGTAAGGGCAACGATCTCCGGCAGGCCGTCATTGTTGACATCTTGAAACACGATATCGCGACACCGCGATGCAGTCGTCAGTGTTTTGATCTCACGGAATTCGCCCAATCGATTTACGCGCCATACCTGCAGCTGAAGCTTCTCGCTATCCATCAAGACGAAATCGCGGCCGCCATCGCGGCGCCGCGGTCCTGGCCATATTCGATTGACAGTCGCCTGAATTGGAAAAATACTTTGCTCCAGAAATCGTCCTCCGCCAACACCATAAAGAATGTGAAGCTCACTTTTGACCCAATCATACGCGACAATATCGACTAATTGGTCGTCATTAAGATACACCGGCGTAAAAGCTCCGACACTGAGCGTGGCCTCGATAAGCTTTCCTTCCCGGAGTTTTCCATTTGAGGTTTGAATAAACGGAAGAAGACCCTGAGACTTTTTGCCTGCCACAAGCGCATCAGTTCTACCGTCGCCGTTGATATCGACCGCCTCGACGACAACATCATCAAGGCGCATATTCTCGCTTGAGATCATGCGTACGGTGTCGCTACCCAGTACGCCCATCCCTATGCGATGAGGAACGGCTTGAACAATAAGGATGCTATTCGCTCTATCATTCTTGTCGATCAATGGAAAAATTTGCGTGCAAGAATCGGGCAGTGTCCAAGCACCATCAATGCGGCAAGATTTTGCGGAGTCGATTTCAAATTTCTGTAAGATTTTTTTGGGAATGTTCCAACCGTAGAAATTCCCGGCAGATTTCAGATTCACCGCTTCGTGCATGGGAGATGGAAGTCCAACCGATCGAATGACGCCCAATGCCGAGTATCGCGGCTGCGATGTAAGAGTCTGACCTGAAAGCCAAACGATTACGACGGCGGTTGTTATGAATGGAAGGCGGCAAGACACGACGTTGTGCGGCGAGAATCGTCATCCACCACTGTTGCAGTGGAAAACCTCCTCGTGCTCCACTTCTAAAGAAATCTTGTGTCTGGAAAGGCATACCGCACGAAGAACAGGGCGCATTTCCACGGGCAGCATCTCAATCCACAACACAATATTACTTTGTGAAAACGGCACTAGAAATGTTTTCGGTGCTGGAGGCGATGTTGTCGTCGTCGGGCGGCATCACGATAACGACGGCGTTCATCTTTTGTTCTTGGAGCCACAGGATATGTCTGGACGGGCTTCCCTGCCTCATCCAATGCCACAAATGTCAAATACGCGGTGTTCGTATGCCGCGTCTCTCCGGTCAGCAAATTTTGCTTGCTCACCCGCACACCGATTTCAAGTGATGTGTTGAATACTCGATTGACAGAAGCATGGAGAATGACTGCTTCTCCCAGCTTGATGGGATACAGGAAATTCAATTCGTCAACAGAAGCTGTTACGCAAACACGGTGCGTATGCCTCGCCGCAGCGGTGGCAGCAGCGATATCGATCCAATGCATGAGACGACCGCCCAGAAGATTTCCCAAAGGATTCGTGTCATTCGGAAGAACAAGTTCCGTCATCTCAACGTGAGATTGCGGAACGGTTTTGGAGGCAGGGCGTTTCATCCAACGACTTTCTATCTGATGCTCGAATGACTCTTCACAGCCTTGCTCGAATCGCTTGCAGAAGTTCCTGCTTCTGCCACTGCATTGGAAAGGTCTGCGCGAAGTTGTTCGGCTTCGCTCCGGAGACTACTCGTCGGATATTTTTCAAAAAAGCGCGCGAGTTCCTTTTGTGAATCACTATACTTCTTTCGCGCAAACAACGTCTCTGCTTTCTTCAGTAGCGCCGGTTCTGCAAACGGTGTGTCGTGGTATTTGTCCAGCACCAAATCGAAATAGAAGCCTGCGGCTCTGTTGTAATCCATGCGCATATAGATAAGACCGTTTTCGAAATCCTTCTCCGCAAGTTTTGTATTCAACTCGTTAATACGCGCTTCTGCACGCGAAGTAAGAGTGTCGGTAGGATAATATTCGATGAAGGCTTGATATTCATCGATGGCCTTCTTCGTGTACTCTTGGTCTCGATATGGCGCGGGTGATAAACGGTAGTAGCACGTCGCCTTGCGGAACCGAGCCGTAGGTACCAGCTTGCTCGTGGGAAGCGTTCTGATCAGCAGGTCGTATTCGTACGCCGCCAGCACGTACTCTTCACGCACGAACCGGCACTCCGCCAGCATGAACTGAGCTGAGTCGGCGATTCGGCTGCCCTGATACTGAAGGGTAACATTCTTGAAATCCTCGCTGGCCTCCAAATAGTCTTCATTTTGAAACTTCTTCATGCCCAAAGCAAATCGCTGCTCGGCCGATAGCTGAAGGACGGTTTCTTCGGAGGAACAACTGAACAACACCGCGCTCATTGAGAAAAGAATAGCAAGACGATGTATCATTGATTCTCTATCGAATTGGTTGAACATTGAGCATGTTTTTTGTTGCACTCATCCCCACGGGGGATAAGGCCATAAACCTCGAAAATAATTTTTCATTTGCCAGCGAGTCGATGGATACCGACGGCTGATATCCCGCCTTGATCGGAAGAAGTCGAACAAACCGGATCGACGTTCCGACCGAGTCTTTGTGGAACTCGATCCACGGCGCGAGGGTCAACTGTGTCCAAGAACGCTGCGGTTGATAGAACACGACGTTCCCCAGCGAAAAAAATATGAAGCTCTTTCCGCGCCGCTCCATTCCTTGCACCACGTGCGGATGATGTCCGAGAACAATGTCGGCTCCGGCATCTGCTAGAAATCGCATCGATCCAAGCGCCGCCTGAGAAGCCCCATTGCTGTACTCATTACCACCGTGATAACTGACGACAACAATATCTGATTTACTTCGAAGCGTTGCTATTTCAACTCTGGCACGCGCCGAATCAAAGAGACTGATATATCCCTGCCAGTTGTCCTTGAGATTTACAAACTCTGCGTATGCGGCAAACCCAAATCGTATGCCTCCCCGTTCAAGCACAGGCAGTCGGAATTTTCCAATTCCTTCAGGGTCAATGCCCGCAACGGCAACGTGGACACTATCAAGGTATGCGGATGTTTCTCGCAACGCCGTTTTCCCATAATCCCACGCATGATTATTGGCCGCGGAAACAATCCCGATGCCCGCTTCTTTCAGTGAACTGCCGGCAACCGGCGGTGCACAGAATATCAAGTTACTCTTCGGACTCTGCGTTTCACCGTGCTGCTCCGTGATTTGCGATTCGAGGTTCGCGAAAACTAAATCTGCCCGATCAAGCAAAGGCTTGAGGTTGCGAAAAGGAAACAGGGTGTCTCCCTTGAGCAACTCTTGCCCGACATGCCTGCCCAAATTGACGTCTCCCAACGCAAGAAAACGCGCGGCGTGCGATTCTTGCCCCTGTGCCCCCGTTGCAGTTGCCATGACAAAGAACAAACGCCAAACAAAATTAGTACGCAGACTAACTCCGCACAGTAAAGAACAAATAGATCATCACGGCTGTCGCTCCAATGACTGATAGCGGAGCGACAATTCTCTCCAACCAATTGCCACGGTCGCTCTCCAGCGCGGAATCTCTGTTGTACCGTCCCAAAAAAACGCTCTCGTGATTCGCCGTATTTGTTTTTCGAGCTTCATCCGAAGTTGAGACGGCAGAAGTGTCCGCCGTGCGGCTTTGCTGCACCACATCCACTTCGAGTACTGTTTCTGATGAATCGTCCTGTTTCCCTACACGCACACGCCGATGACGCAAACGCAACGACTTCAAAAGAGAATTTTCGACAAGCCGCACGTGCGGCTGATTTCCCCGAACAACCAATTGAATCGTCTGTTCTTCATCAACGCCAAGTTGACCTACAATGTCGCTTGCGATTGAATCAGCCTGCAACTGTAGAATCTCAATCCACTTCTCCTGACACACGACAACACTGCCGCTTGCGGCCAAAAAAAGTATCAGCGTTGCCAGTGATCGAAAGGGGCGCATTCAATCGGGTGATGTGCGCTTTAGGCGTGCATCGGCAGGGTTCCCATCGCCATCTGCTCGAGGCGCTCCACCCGTTCCTCAGTCGCAGGATGCGTTGAGAACAATTTGAGTACGCCTCCCCCTACCAGCGGATTGACAATGAAAAGATGTGCCGTCGCAGAACCAGCTTTTTCCATGGGAATTTCTTCTGCCGCCTGCGCAAGTTTGCGCAAAGCATTTGCCAAGCCCAGAGGCTTTTGCGAAATCTCCGCTCCTCCGGCATCTGCGGCAAATTCGCGCGACCGAGAGATGGCAAATTGCACCAGCATTGCGGCGATAGGGGCAACAATGATGAGCAGAATTTCGCCAAGCGGATTGGAATTCTCACGATCCCTGTTTCCACCCGTAAAGATTGAAGCGTACATCGCCATGCGTGCAACAAACGTAATGGTTCCTGCCATCGTCGCTACAATGGTGGAAATCAAAATATCGCGGTGCCGGATATGGGCAAGCTCGTGGGCGATGACACCTTCCAATTCATCATCGCGCAGCCGGGCAAGAATTCCTTCTGTTGCGGCCACGGCGGCGTGTTCGGGGTTTCTGCCGGTAGCGAACGCATTAAGCGACTCGGTCGGGATGACGTACACCTTCGGCATCGGCAATCGTGCCTGAGTCGCCAGCCGCCGAACGATTCCATAGAACCTTGGCGCCTCTGCCTCCGAAACCTCGCGCGCGCCATACCCCATCAATACCAATGAACTCGAAAACCAATACGCGCCAAAATTCATTACCAACGAAATGATGAACGCCATCACCAAGCCTGATTCTCCGCCTACAAGCTGGCCGAGAAACAGCAGAAGCCCCATCATCAATGCCATCAGAAAAGCTGTTTTGATACCGTTTGACATACCCACCTCAGCTTAATTTGTTTCTAAAAATAATGTAGCAAAAAATGGAAGGACTTACAATGTTACGAGGTCGTGTGGAAGGACTATTGTTTGAGATGTTGAAGAGCAGAAAGTTCGCGCAAGACAATTTCAGTCCGCTCATCGATGAAGTGACGCGATTGTCGACGGGCACGCTGAAGTTCGGTGGAATCAAGCATTCCGAAAACGAGATCTTCGTCCCACAGTTTTGCTTCAACAGTTTCCTGACCATTAGGCGCGGTGATCGACGAGCCTCCCCAAAAATTTACGCCATCCTCAAACCCAACCCGATTAGCGAACAAGAGATAGATGCTCAGTAGACGAGCGTAAGCGCGATGATGTTCCGTGTTGACAATCTTGTTGTCCAGTACGCCGTCCGTTCCCGACATTCTCGTGGGGCTGGCGGTCAACGCAAACAAAGCTTCGGCGCCATCGGACGCAAGCAAGTAGGGCAGCGCCATGTGCCAGAGATCTTCGCAGATAACCATGCCGAACCGCCCATACTTGCTGTCAAAAGCACGAACGGAATTTCCGGCGGAGAAGTACCTTCCTTCTTCAAACATCCCATAGGTGGGGGGATAGACTTTGCGATGGATGTGTTTGATCTCACCGTCTTCCAAGAAGGCCGCGCTGTTGTAGATGCCGTGATTCGAGCCGGCTTCCACAAATCCGACTGCAAGGGATATTTTTTTGCTGACGCTCTTGAGTTCGGCAAACACGTTGCTCGTTGATGGGTCGAGCGCAACTTCCCACGCAAGGTCTTTCAGTGAATATCCGGTGAGGCTGAGTTCAGGAAAGACTACCAACTGCGCTCCTTGTTCTCTTGCCGAAGCAATGACCTTGAGATGGTGCGCGAGGTTGGCGTGCAGGTTTCCAACTTTGGCATCTATTTGGGCAACGGCAGCTTTGATATTCATGAATTCACGAAATCTTCACATCATCGGGAAGTTCATTTCGATCAGCAGAACTTCGTGGAAAATGCTGCGCAAGAAGATCGCCGACGGCTTCCACCGTTCGCACCAAACCTCTTCGGAATTCCCCGTGTGCAAAATGCTTGCTCATGTGGTTCGCCAACTCTGCCCAAACCGAGTCATCCACTTTTTCGTGGATACCTTGGTCGGCAAGAATTTGAAACTTTCGGTCCTCGAGCAAAAGAAAGATGAGAATGCCGGTTCGTCCTTTGGTCTTCGTCATGCCGAGCGAAACAAACTCCCGCCGTGCGATCTGCTCGATGGATAGCGCGCGCTCCTTTCGATGTCGTCGCTGTCGAATTTCGACACGAATTTCTCCTGACGATTTCCGCTCAGCCGCACGAATCGCCTCCGTTACCGCGTGGAGATCATCTTTGGAAAGAATATGCTTTGCGTGTAACATCACTACCTACGACAAATCAACCATCTTGATATCTTTGATGTATTGCACCGTCTTGTCATCCTGAAGGTTCTTCAACTTCTTCATTTTTTCTTCGAGACGGTCGAGGTTGTGCGCTATGAGTTGAAGATACTTTTGGGCTTTCTCGTCTCGTTCCTGCTGGAGCAATTCCGACGCAATAGTCCGCATCTCAACAAGCGGCGACTCAATCCGCGAGGCAATCTTGAGAACAAATTCCTGCATCGCCTCCAATCGGCGCTTCTTTGTTTCAAGCTGACTGAATTCCTTGTTCAGTCTCGTTTTTTCCACAATCCCTACAAGCGTTTGCGGAAATACGGGGCTGGAAATATCCTCGTTCGTCAAAAAGTCTGCGGCTCCAAGCTTCATGGCCTCAACCGCAAGTCCGGTATCTTCGTGAACGGCGAGGAAAACAACCGGCGTTGCATCGTTGCGCAGGTTGAACTCGCTAAGCGTTCGGAGGCCGTCTAAGCCCGGAAGATTGTGGTGCATAAGCACGATGTCGTAGTTGCTATTCTTTTCCAACTCCTCTATGCCGGATTGTCCCGTTCTTCGTCGGGTAATCGTAAACTTCACCTTCTCATACCGATTCAAATGGGATTCGATCCGGTTGAATGATTCATCGCCGGCTTCGATGCACAAAATCTTGATACCATCTTGTAACATCATAGACACACCGCGCGTGCAAAACTGATTCCGTCGTCTACCAACTTCCCGACGCTCCTCCTCCACCTGACATT
>JACRFF010000091.1 GCA_016218005.1 Ignavibacteriales bacterium | reverse complement strand
TGTGGTGGATTCGCCAATCAATTCTTCAGGCGCTTGCGGAACAATCCCGTATCGTTCGTTTGCCTCTGAATCGTGTCGGCGCGCTGAATAAAATCGGAAAAGCGTTCAGCACGCTCGAACAGGAATTCGAACGCGAGCCGAGCGCGAGTGAGCTGGCGGAAGAGCTCGATATGTCGCTCTTCGAAGTTGCCGACACGCTCAAAATTTCCGGCCGACATTTATCGATGGATGCGCCGTTCGCTCAGGGCGAGGATAACCGTTTGCTGGATGTCATCCAGGATGAACGCACCCCGCTGCCGGATCATGCTCTTATTAAAGAATCGCTCAGCAAAGAAGTGGAGCGCGCTTTAGGTACGCTTACTGAACGTGAAGCGGAAGTTATCCGTTTGTATTTCGGCCTCGGCAGGGAACATTCGCTGACGCTGGAAGAAATCGGAGAAAAATTTCAGCTGACGCGTGAGCGCGTACGGCAGATCAAGGAAAAAGCAATCCGCCGGCTGCGCCACGCTTCAAGAAGCAAACAGCTTCGTGCATATCTTGGATGAACAGACGGGCCGTATCTCAGCAGGTACGGCTCAGACGTTTATGACTCTTCCCGAAAACCTTCTCTCACCCTTGCAGTACATCATCATTGTGGTATGTTCGGCAGTGCTATTAACCGGTTGTACGGCATCGTCCCCGCGGTTTCGTATTAATGAAAATACTTCGGCAAATCCATCCGGCGAAAAGTCCTTTGCGAAAGAATCGGAAGAAGAGATAAAAGAGAATGACCGGGCTGTAGATGTGGAGAACACGCTGTCGGCAATTGATCGTGAACCGGTTGTCAATCCTGCAATGAATCAACAAAAAATGATGGAAGAAATTCGCGCGATGATCGGAACGCCGTACGCGTTCAGCGGAACCGATGAAAAGGGTATTGACTGTTCCGGGTTTACCGCAAGAATCTATTCGAGCGCGATGGCACGACAGCTTCCGCACTCGACGGCCGGCCAGTATGAGGTTACCGCGCCTGTCGCGGAGAATAAACGGATGTTCGGTGACCTCCTGTTCTTCAATACAACCGGCGAAATTCCATCACACGTTGGTATTTATTTGGGAGAAGATTTATTCGCTCACGCGAGCGTTTCCCAGGGTGTGACAATTTCTTCGCTCGAGAGTTCATACTACAAAAAGCGGTACCTTGGCGCGAGGAGAGTTGCCCTGTAACGTCTGTTGTTTTTCGTTCCTCATATTTTTATATTCCATCAGTATCACACCTATTTATGATTACAAATGTCAGTTCTCCCGATTTATACATACGGTACGCAGGTTCTTCGCAAAAAGGCACAGCCGGTTACAGCGATGAGCGACAAGCTTGTCAAACTCATCATTGATATGCATGAGACGATGCAGCATTCCCAGGGCATCGGGCTCGCCGCTAATCAGGTCGGCAGTTTACAGCGTGTTATTGTTGTTGACCTTTCCGGGATAGAAGAGATGAAAGATTTTAAGCCGATGACCTTCCTGAATCCTGAAGTGATTTCTCAGGAAGGAGCGGTCACGATGGAAGAGGGTTGTCTCAGCATTCCGGATGTC
>JACRFF010000087.1 GCA_016218005.1 Ignavibacteriales bacterium | reverse complement strand
CTGGTCCTTCAGCTGTATGGCGAGCGATGCTTTGATCGCCTGAAGGAATCCGGGCGTTCCGCCGTCCTCTCTGATCTCGATATCCGGAGAGAATTTGTGTTCGCCCCAGGGATTGGTCCAGAGGACGGTTCCGCCTCCCGGTTGATCGGGAGATTCAAGATTGTAGAGACGCTTGTTGAAGATGAGTACACCGGGAGATCCCGGTCCGCCGAGGAACTTATGGGGAGAGAAGATGACGGCATCAAGCTGTTCTGAAGGATCGGCGGGATGCATATTGATGGCAACATACGGTGCGCTGGCGGCGAAGTCCACCACGGCGAACCCTCCGAATTCGTGCATCACCTTTGCCAGTGCGTGGTACGGCGAGATGATGCCGGTAACATTCGAACAAGCGGAGAATGAGCCGATCTTCATCGGACGGTCGGCATAGTTCTTCAAGGCGGTGCGGAGACTGTTCACATCGACCAATCCATCCGCTGTCGGTTCGAGCACGACCACATCGGCAATGGTCTCGTACCAGGTGGTCTGATTGGAGTGATGCTCCATATGAGTGACGAAGACGACCGGCAGATCCTTTTCGGGTATCGTAACAGCATTTTTGAACCGGTCCGGCACCTTCACACCAAGTATCCGCTGGAATTTGTTGATGGCCGTGGTCATTCCGGCGCCCACAAACAGTAGAGCGTCATCGGAATGTGCGTTGACGTGCCGCTTGATGATCTCGTGCGCGTGATGATACGCGTGCGTCATCAGTCCGCCGGTGACGGAGGATTCCGAATGTGTATTGCCGACGAACGGTCCGAATGATTCGAGCAGTTTCTTCTCGATCGGTCCGTAGAGCCGTCCGCTTGCCGTCCAATCCGAATAGACGAGCGGCATTTCGCCGTTCTGCGAAGTGAATCGTGCATCAATGCCGACGATATTGTTCCGGAATGGGCGGAAGTATTCTTCGTAGTTCATAGGATAAAACTACGAAAGGAAAGAGCGGAATGCAAGGAAAGCAGCAGCGGCAACTGATTCTGGCGAACTTTTTTCGTACTTTTTGTCAGATCATAAACCTGTAACAATACCTTTAGAAACCGATATGAAAACACTTCCGAGCATCCTTCTTGTATTCTTCGTTTCGCTTGCTGTCTATCCGCAGGAACTGTCGCTGGCAACGATGTTCACCGATGCGCTCGTGCTGCAGCAGCAGTGCGACGCTCCCATATGGGGAACAGGAAAGCCGGGATCAACGGTGACCGTGAACGGTTCGTGGGGATCAAGCGCATCCTGTACAGTCGGTCCCAACGGAGAGTGGAAAGCGGATCTGGCGACACCCGCCGCCGGCGGTCCATACTCCGTAACCGTCACACAGGATTCCCGCGCCATAACGCTGAACGATGTGCTGATCGGCGAAGTGTGGCTTTGTTCCGGTCAATCCAATATGGAAATGCCGCTGCGCGGCTGGCCTCCTGCGGATACGATCGGCGGATGGTTCAACGAGATCCCGAATGCGATCTACCCTCAGATCCGTATGTTCACTGTGGAACGGAAGGTCTCCACGGAACCGCTCCGTGAATGTACCGGTACGTGGAAAGAATGTTTGCCTTCAACCGCCGCATTGTTCAGTGCAACAGCATATTTCTTCGGAAAGAAACTGCACAACGAATTGAATGTTCCCGTCGGACTCATCCTTTCTTCGTGGGGAGGAACACCGGTGCAGGCGTGGACCAGTGAACCGTTCATTGTGAAGGATCCTCTGTATGCGAATGCTGCCGAACAATTCAAAAATAACAGGGAGACGTTTACACGGCTGCAGCAATGGCTTGCGGACCGTCCGGTGATCGATCTGACGCCGTTCTCTTCACGCTCGGATTGGCGCACGGCATCATTCGGCGATGCGTCATTGGAACGAGCAGAACAATTCGACAGCAGTTGGAAAAGCACAGCATTACCGGGAGGATGGGAACAGAATGAGATCGGACCATTTGATGGTGTCGTATGGTACAGAAGAACGGCCGCAATTCCCTCTGCGTGGAAAGGGAAAGAGTTGTCGGTCGCACTCGGACCGATCGACGATTACGATGCAGTGTTTGTGAATGGAACAAAGATCGGCGGAATGGAAAGCGGAAGTCCGTGGAATATTCCCCGCTCGTATCGTATCGCCGCATCACTGGTGAACGATACCGTGCTGACGATCGCCGTCCGTGTGATCGATACGGGAGGCGGAGGAGGAATGTGGGGGACCGAGAAGCAGATGGAACTCGGTCTTCCCGACGGGAGCGAACGCATTTCACTTGCCGGACAGTGGAAGTATCGTGCTGTTGCCGAGATCCGGAATGGAAAAGCCTATCTCTTTGACAACACCATCGGTTTGAATGAACGTCCGCGAGGTGCTGTGGACTTCGGTCCGGACCATCCGGCATCGCTGTATAACGGAATGATCGCGCCGATCATTCCCTATGCAGTGAAAGGTGCGATATGG
>JACRFF010000086.1 GCA_016218005.1 Ignavibacteriales bacterium | reverse complement strand
TCATTTCAATATTGGAAATGCCGGTTACGCGCGCATCGCTGAACAACTCGCGCAGCCATCGGTCTTCCCACACTAAGCTCCGCGTAACAACGGATCCATCTTCGATAGTTTTTCCCGGCCACACTTTGATGTTCGAGAGGAGCTTGCTTCTCTTCCCAATGGTGCATGAATCGCCGATGAAAACATTCTCGAAAATCGTGGTGTCATCCCCAATAGCGCAGTGAGAGCCTATAACGTCAGAGGAAAGCTCGGCGCGCGCGCCAATCGTACTCTCGTGCCAAACGATGGAATTTCTCACGACGGCCCCGGCGAAAATCTTGCATCCATCGCCGATAATGGAATTGCTGATGATTGTACCGCGAGCGATGCGCACATTTTTTCCAATAAGGTTGGGCCCCTGAAGATTTTTCTTGCCGGTTTCGATGACAGTTCCTTCACCGACAATGGTCGGAGTTTTTCGTTTGTCGGCCAAATGGAGCTTAACGTTGCCGCGGAGAATATCAAGTTGAGCTTCTTGGTATTCATTCAGGTTGCCGATGTCGCGCCAATAACCTTCCGCAACGTAGCCGTACAAAGCTGCACCTTGTTCAAGCAAGAGCGGAAAAAGATTCTTGCTGAAGTCGAATTCCTCATGCTCGGGAACAAGGTCGAGAATCTCAGGCTCGAGGATATAGATGCCGGTATTGATCGTATCGCTAAAGACCTCTCCCCAAGATGGCTTTTCGAGAAACCGAGTAATCGTGCCGTCATCGCGCGTTACAACGATGCCAAACTGCAAAGGGTTCTCGGAGTGCGTAAGAACTATTGTTGCCGCAGCTTTTTTCTTTTCATGGAAATCGATTGCCTTCCGAAGATTGAAGTCGGTCAAGACGTCGCCGCTGATGATGATGAATCGTTCATCGAGGAAATCTTTTGCGTTGCGGACGCTGCCCGCCGTACCGTAATCTGCTTCAGCTTTCCGGTACTGCATCGAGATGCCAAACGTGCTGCCGTTACCGAAGTAACCCGAAATCTGATCGGGCTGATAAAATAACGTACTAACTATGTTGGTAATGCCGTGGAATTTTAGCAGCTCGACGATGTGTTCCATCATAGGCTTGTTAGCCATCGGCACCATCGGCTTGGGAAGGTTGCTTGTGAGGGGTCGGAGACGAGTTCCAAACCCGCCTGCCATGATAACGGCTTTCATAGTCTCTGGCTAGCTTGATGAGGAAAGAGAGATCTTCCTGCTGATTCATTGTAGGCAAAAAAACTGATGTCCGCAAGAAATGTATGGCGAACAAAGGGAACGTTGCCCGCTTTCCATACCACTTGACCACAGAAATGAACATCCCAAACTTGACAAAGCCGGATTCCAGCGAACCATCAAATCTTTTTCTTGGCAAGTTCTTTGTGTTTTGTAGAGGAAAAAGGATTGGCTATGACCTCATCCAACACGCTGCTTCTCGTTTTTTCTTTTGTGCTGGTTATCCTTACGGGATGCTACACACAATTGGCGGTTGCACCATCGCTTTGCTTGCCATCTTGTACAACAGACACACAAAAAGAAATCATTGTGATTGTCGTTCCTTCACCCCAGCCGTGTCCTCCGCATTATCCACCAATTCCCAGTCCGGTTATAGAAAAAACCAGACCGGCAGATCATTCTGAAGTGCAACGATTGTCAGGTAATCAGCGGCGGTCGGAAGATTCTGCACCGAACTCAACCGTGCGAGGTGATTCTGAACAGCATCGTCCTTCGCGATGAGCGAGACAGCAACTATGAAGCACGACCGGCACAACCTTGACTTTCGGCTCAGTTATGCCTAAATTCTGTCAAATTTTGGGAACTGTATCCATACACTAAGTTCAATGTTCGACGCCCACAAGGGCACAATCCGTTCCTGGGTAAAATCCCTCACCTTAATGCAGGAACTGGGTGTGTTGACGGGCGTTGTTTTATTTTTGGTGTGTGCGGCTGCCAGTTCAACAGTTGTGCGATTAGGTGCATTCATCCTCGGCGGGGGTGTTCTCGGATGGTCGATTGTTTCGATCATCGAAAGAATGAACCGCCTTCAACTATCGGGGCATTCTCCTTTCACAACAGGGGAGCAAGAGGGCGAAATGAAAAAGCTCGTCTTTGACGATTTTCAAAAATCCGGACAATTCCGGATAGAGTTCGTTGACGTGCCTGACCAGCAGAGGTCGGATTTGCAGAACGCCAACACATCCCAAAGCACCTTTGCGCTGGCGGAAAGCATCCAAATGCCTCCGCCCCCGAAACGAATCGATGTGCCGAAGGCAAAACGGGAACTCAAGTTGCCGTCGATGAATCTTGGCGAAATATTTGGGATTGAAGACCAAGAGCAACCCAAGGAATCTGGACCGAAGGACGAGTTCAATTTTCTTCTTCGCAAAGTCTTGGGAGTTATCAAGGAAGTCAATTTTGCCTTCTCGGTGGCGTTGTTCTGGATCAATCGCGATAAACAACAATTGGTGCTGGAAAACTTTGTAACGGATTCCCAGTTTTTCACATCGCATCGCCGGAGAGAGTTAGGCCAAGATTTGGTTTCTCAAGCGGCGCTGAGTGGAGAACCGAAATTAGTAGACGAAGTGAACGCTTCAAGCCAAAACGAGATGTTGCCCTACTACGAATCATCGGAACCGGTGAAAACATTCGTGGCGGTGCCCATCCATCTGCCGCAACAATTCGGCAAGAAGGAGCCGGTGGCGGTGCTCACGGTCGATTGCGTGGAAGAACACGCCTACGGACCCGAAACACTTGCCTTGTTGGCGCAATTCACGAAGCTGATTTCCGTTCTTATCCAG
>JACRFF010000085.1 GCA_016218005.1 Ignavibacteriales bacterium | reverse complement strand
GTTGCAAACCTTAATTGAGCGGGAGCTTCTTCAATCTGCCTAATCAGTTGGGAGCGTAGTTCTTTTGTGTATGCCGAGGGATATTCTGCTTTGCCGATTGGATAGCGGAGGTCTGACATGAATTGAATCCTTGTCGTCCTTGGTATCGTATACCAAATAGAATATAGTAATTTTCCGCAACAAACTGATGTTCAAGTCGTCTAACTTCACGTGTTTTTTAGCTCACGGTTTCTTCTCATCCACCATTTTTCAAGGGAGGTCGTTCTCATGAAGCGCCACGTTATTCTTGCAATGGCAGTTGTGCTGGTTTGCGTGTCGGCGGTTGTGGCACAGCAGCCGGCGCCGGAAAAAACCGATACTGCGGCAGTCGAAAAAATCAAAGCTGAGGGATTGAACAATTCCCACGTCATGGAAATTCTCAGCTTCCTTGCCGATCAATACGGCCCGCGACTCACGTGGTCGCCGGAGTATCGCCGCGCGGCAGAGTGGGCAAGCGGCAAGCTGAAGGAGTGGGGACTCCAGAACATTTACTTTGATGGCTGGGCGCCTCTCGGCAAAGGTTGGACGCTGAAAAACTTCAACGCAATAATGACAGCGCCGGTAACGCAACCTCTTATTGCCTATCCCAAAGCTTGGGCGCCGAGTTTCAGGCAACGGGAAGCAGAGGTCGTTTTCTTGGACGTTAAGCGATTAGAAGATTTTGACAAGTACAAAGGAAAGCTCAAAGGTAAGTACGTGCTGATCAACGATCTTGTCAACGTGCAAGCGCATTTTTCGCCCGAAGCCAACCGGCTCGCCGACTCCACTCTGTTGAAGATGTCCAACGCCGATATGCCGGGAGGCAGCGGTCGCGGTGGCCGCCGCGGACCGATGCTTCCTCGCAACCTAACTCTTCAAAACTGGGATTCCGTTTGGACTGCAATCAAAACGATGCAACCCAACCTTGACAGCGCAACGGTGATGCGCTTTCTGATCGATCGTGAAGTGACATCCAAGAAACTTAGGTTTGTTCAAGAGGAAGGCGCGCTCTGTGCCATCAATGCCGGTCGCGGCGACGGAGGAACGATTTTCGTTCAACAATCAACCGTACCTCAACCAGCCGATGTGCCGTTCAACCAGAGAAAGAACGCCTACGATGCCGACGCTCCGACCATCATTCCGCAAGTGGTGATGGCAGCCGAGCATTACAACCGACTCATCCGGCTGATTCAAAAAGGGGTAACGCCAAAAGTAGAACTGGGACTGGAGGTTGCGTTCACCAAAGCTGATTCGGGTTTCAATGTCATCGGCGAAATTCAGGGCACGGATTTGAAAGACGAAGTTGTGATGATGGGCGGGCACTTCGATAGTTGGCACGCCGGCACCGGCGCCACCGACGACGGCACCGGATCAGCGGCAGCGATGGAGGCAATGCGGATTCTTCAGACCGTGTTCAAGCAGTATGGAATTCAACCGCGTCGCACGATCCGCATCGGATTGTGGGGCGGCGAAGAGCAAGGATTGCACGGCTCGCGCGGTTACGTATCCAATCATCTCGCTAAAACCGACGCAGACCCCCTTAGCATGATGATGGGGGCGGGCAGCGGCGGCAATCTGAAAACGACTCCGGAGTACGAAAAGTTTTCGGTGTATTTCAACCACGATAACGGCAGCGGCAGATTACGCGGCGTGCACATGCAGGGCAACGAAGCAGCGCGGCCGATCTTCCGCAACTGGCTGACGGGTTTCAACGACCCAACGGCACAAACGCTCACGCTCAACAACACCGGCGGCACCGACCATTTGTCGTTCGACGGCGTGGGATTGCCGGGATTCCAATTCATCCAAGATCAATTGGAGTACGACACACGCACGCACCACTCCAACATGGATGTGTACGACCGCGTGCAGGTGGAAGACATGAAGCAAGCCGCCACGCTGATGGCGGTGTTCGCGTACAACGCGGCTCAGCGAGATGCGAAGTTCCCGCGCAAGCCGGTTGCGGCTCCGCGCGGACCCGGTGGCGCTGCCACCGGTGGCGTTGCCAGATAGGCCATACCTGCCAGCCCGCTACGCCAGCCTGTGGCGCTGCCCGATGGGCTCTACCCGAAGGCTCACGCGAAGGCTCGCTGAAGCTCTGGCGAAGCGGGCCGCGAGGCAGGAAGTTGGCCGACGCATTTCCGACTTTCACCGAGTTCCTCTAACTTTGAAAGAGTTATCGCGTATCTTGGGACAGTGCTCAACGCGATATGTCTAAATACGCCATAGGGACTATGATGAAATATTATGTCAGACTCGTTTTCTTTTTTGTGAGCGCGGTTGTTGTCGCACAAGAACGGACAGGCCAGATATCCGGACAAGTGGTCGATGCCGTAACTCAGGAACTGCTTATCGGAGCAAATATTGTTGTGGTCGAAAAACCGACGATCGGCGCCCCGACCGATGCGGGCGGCAATTTTTTTATTTCATCGATTACGGTCGGCGAGTACAGTCTCCGCGCAGCGCTGGTTGGGTACGAACCGGTGGTTCTTACAAATGTTGTTGTCTCCACGGGCCGCAGTGCCAAAGTAAAAATCCGATTGAAAGAATCGGCAGTGCAACAAGAAGGAGTCGTCGTTACGGCCGATTACTTTGACAGAGCCGGTTCCATTGCTCCGCTCAGCACGATCGGGCTTAACGCGGCAGAAGTGCGGCGATCTCCGGGCGCCAGCCAGGATATGCAGCGCATCGTGCAGAATTTGCCCGGCGTCAGCAATTCAACCGATCAGACGAATGAATTGATCGTTCGCGGAGGTGCGCCGAATGAAAACCTGACGGTGATGGATTACATCGAAATTCCTTCCACGAATCATTATCCGAATCAATTTAATTCCGGCGGCCCCATTAACATGGTCAATGTCGATCTGATCGAGGATATTCAGTTTTCCACCGGTGGATTTCCTGTGCAGTTTGGCGACAAGCTTTCGTCTGTTATGAGCGTTACAACGCGCGAAGGCGACCGCCGCAGAGCGATTGTGGGAGAATTGGGGGCGCACTTTGCCGGATTCGGCGGTGTTCTGGAAGGAGGTTTTGCCGACGGCCGCGGTTCGTGGATTGTTTCCATCCGACAAAGTTTTCTTGAAGTGCTTGATAAAATCGTCGGCATAAGCGCCATCGGCATTACGGCTATTCCAAAATACTGGGACGCGCAGTGGAAAACAGTTTATGATCTTTCCTCATCCGACAAATTGATCTTCAACGGCATTTACGGCAACGACAAAATTCTTTTTGCCGGGGAAGCGAAGGAATCGCTGCCGGAAAAGGCGGGCAAAACCGATTCCGTCGGTATCGACAAGGTAGACTTTTCGAGCCGGCAGTACGCGTACGGTCTCAGCTGGAAGCGAGTGTGGGGAACGAACGGCTATTCTGTTTTAACAGCATCGGGAATTGGAAACGTGTACGATGTTGACGTCACCCGAAAGTTCATGCAACGCATCTATGATGCTGCGGGAAAACTGAGCGCCGCAACGGTACTGCATACACGCCCTGTGTACACCAATCAATCGGATGAAAGCACAGTCGTACTGAAATTGGAATCGGTGTACGAACTCGGAAACAATCACGAGCTTTCTGCCGGCGTAAGTTACCAGACGGTAAGGAACTTTAACGACCGCGTTTTTGTTGAACAAGATACCGCCCGCTACGACCTCAACCATGACGGGATATTCGGTTCTACGGATCCTGTTATTGTTTCTCCGGGTGTGCGTTCCTCAACAAAGCTTGGATTGGGTGATTCGTACTAAGCGTACTGTTATGCAGGGGAAAAAATCCGTCTTCTCCCCGAGCTTACTCTAACTT
>JACRFF010000084.1 GCA_016218005.1 Ignavibacteriales bacterium | reverse complement strand
GAACGCGGAATGAATTGTCGCTGGCTCGGAATGGTCTTCGCCTTTTTTACGGCGGTCGCCGCCTTCGGCATCGGCAATATGGTGCAGGCCAATTCGATCGCCCAGATGGCCCGGGAAACTTTCCACATTTCTCCGTGGACAACAGGCATCGTCATTACCGCCTTGACCGCCGTCGTCATTTTAGGCGGAGTCAAATCGATTGCCCGAACATGCGAAAGGCTCGTCCCTTTTATGGCGATTTTTTACGTGGCCGGCTGCCTTATTCTGCTGGTGCTTAAATTTGAAACGCTTCCCGATACAATAATGCTCATCCTCAAAAGCGCCTTTACGGGGCAGGCCGCTGTCGGCGGATTTTTGGGAGCGGGCGCCAAGGAAGCCGTCCGCTTCGGCATTGCCCGGGGACTCTTCTCCAATGAATCAGGTCTGGGCAGCGCGCCGATCGTGGCGGCCGCGGCGCAAACGAGAAATCCCGTGCGCCAGGCGCTTGTTTCCTCAACAGGCACGTTCTGGGACACGGTTGTCGTGTGTCTGATGACGGGTCTTGTGATCGTTAATTCCGGCGAATGGACGGGCGGACTCAACGGAGCGGCCCTGACGAAAAAAGTTTTTGAAGATTTTCCCTTTGTGGGGCCGACGATCCTGACGATCGGGCTTTTAACATTCGTTTTCTCGACGATCCTCGGATGGTCGTACTACGGAGAAAAGGCCGCGGAATATCTCTGGGGATCAAAAGCGGTCCCGGTCTACCGCTATCTTTGGGTGGGCGCGGTGATGGTCGGCGCGGTCGTTGAGCTATCGGCCGTGTGGAATTTCGCCGATATCGCCAACGGCCTGATGGCGGTCCCGAACATTATCGCCCTCCTCGCGCTCAATAAAATCATCGTGGAAGAAACCCGCCTGCATTTGTGGGATAAAAAGGGACTGGAGATTTAGTCCTCGAGGATATCCTTCATCATGGACTCAAGGTGGGCAAATTTTTCCTCGTAATCCTGCCTGGCCCTGCGGATGACCTCCAGCGCCTCTTCACGGTCATAGATGTCCGTGATCTCGCAAAGCCGTTCCTGGGAACCGGGAAGGTCTTTGTAGGTGAGAAAATAGTGTTTCAGCCGCTCAATAAAAGCCAGCGGGCAGTCGCTCACATCGCGCCACTGGCTGTATAATCCGTCG
>JACRFF010000077.1 GCA_016218005.1 Ignavibacteriales bacterium | reverse complement strand
TTTTTGTCTTATAGAGATGAAACCTCCAGTGGGTAGCGAACCGTAGGCCTGCGTCACCGCCTTATTGTAATGGCTCGCTGAATGGCAACCCCCGCCAAAACGGAATTTATCGAGTGCACAGGCAGGAGCTGGCTTACGCTCCTGCTCGAGCGGGGGGCGGGCCTTATTAGACTTCACCCATTTTGGCAAGAAGGCGGGCGTTCCTAAATAATAGATTCAATATTTTGAGTTGCTAATTTGATACTTGGCGTGCTATAAATTAGGCGACAATAACCCGGGAACACCCTGATTTACCTTAAAAAGCATAGATCGAGATGATCTGGCATATTAGTTGCACCTTAAGCCAATATGCAAATAATAACTAACGGATTTATACAGGGCCTTCTCTTCGGGTTGGTGGGTTTGGGTTTTGCCATGATATATAATTCTACTGGCATCTTCCATATTGCGCAAGGGGCAATATTTTCACTGATTCCTTTTATTGTCTGGTCGGCCATCCAGAACGGTCTGCACTGGGCTACCGGGGTTACTTTGGCCGTTGCCGTTGCCCTTGTTCTTTCCGTAACTATGGAGGCATTTAACCACTGGCCCCTTCAAAAGAGAGAAGCGTCACAGGAAATACACTTAATATCATCTCTTGGAGTATACATTGTCATCGTTCAATTGGTGGCTGTTATATGGGGGAATGAGACAAGGGTGCTACGTTCAGGAATTGATGAAACGTTTAGCATCGGAGAGGTCATCATTACAAAATCACAGCTTCTTGGCGCAGTAATAAGTATTTTGATTTTGCTTGCGTTTTTTATCTGGGTCAGACGTACAGACCTCGGCCTGAGGCTCCGGGCGTTGTCGGACAATCCGGTCCAGCTTTCTCTCATGGGCTACGATATTCGACGACTCCGTATCCTTGTCTTTGCGCTGAGCGGGTTGTTTACGGCTTTGGCGGCGATACTAATAGCCACTGATGTGGGCTTTGACCCACACGGCGGGCTTACAGTAGTTCTTCTCGCAATAGTAGCAACAATTATCGGCGGAAGGGGTTCATTTATCGGTCCAGTAGTCGGGGGGATAATGCTCGGAATAATCAGGGCGCAGGTTACCTGGTACACTTCGGCAAGGTGGGAAGAGGCGGCTACCTTCCTGCTCCTCGTTCTGTTCTTATTTTTTAGACCCCAGGGGATATTCGGCAGGAATGGGCGTGTAGAAGCACAATGAACTATATTATCCATCTACTTATATACCTCGATATTTATCTGATAGTCGCCATGTCCCTTAACCTTTTGATGGGCTACGGTGGGCTTTTGCAGGTTGCACATGCCGCATATTACGGTATAGGGGCCTATGTGACGGCTCTCGTTATGTTGAAGTTGGGGCTGGGTTTTGTCCCAGCAGTCTTTTCTGCCATGGTCATAACCGGTTTGCTTAGCCTCCTAGTCTCCCTCCCTGCATGGAGATTCAAGGGAGACTTTTTTGTAATGGTCTCCCTTGCCGTACAGAGCCTTGTCTACACGACCCTTTATAACTGGACAGGACTTACCAACGGCCCTTTTGGCATTACCGGTATCCCAAGGCCGGAGATTCTGGGGTTCAAATTCGACAGCCTCTATGGTATATTTGGTCTTGCTACAGTAATGGCCCTGTTATGTGTCCTAACGATGGCCCTTTTGCTCGGTTCTCCCTGGGGAAGGCTCCTCAAGGCCATGAGGGATGATGAACTTGCGGCAAGGAGCCTGGGCAAGAACACGAGGCTTGTAAAGCTGCAGACATTCATGTTCGCCTGTGCCTTTGTGGCCGTGGCGGGCGGTTTATACGCCACATATATAAGCTATATAGACCCTACGTCCTTTACCCTTGATGAGTCCATACTTATGCTGAGCATGATTATAGTGGGTGGCACAGGGAACATCCGTGGCCCGCTTGTTGGGGCGGCAGTCCTTATAGCGATCCCTGAGATACTCAGGTTCGTTTACATCCCGGATGCTGTTGCGGCAAATGTCCGGTTGATGATATACGGTCTTATGATATTGGCCATGGTGCACCTGAGGCCTCAGGGTATCGCAGGCACTTATCGTTTTAAGTGAATATTATGGAAATAGAAGCCATACATACAGATAGTATGGAAGGTCGCATAACAGGAGCGTCTGTCGGGGAGGTTGTTCTGTCTGCCAACGGCTTGACAAAGGCCTTCGGCGGAAATGTTGTCTTGGATAATATCTCCTTTGATTTGAGACAGGGCGAAGTGGTCCTTCTCAGGGGCGAAAACGGCTCAGGCAAGACAACGCTACTTAACATCCTTACCGGGAACCTTGAGCCGGATAGCGGGGAAATCCACCTCTCGATCAATAGTGCAAGGGAGGTCTTCATCTGGCCGCGCCGCTGGTGGCAGGACCTGAACCCCTTCGATCACTTCACCCCGGAACGTATCGCATGGGAAGGAGTTGGAAGGGTCTGGCAGGACATCCGCCTCTTCCCGACAATGACGGCCCTCGACAACGTGGCGCTGGCGTCTCCGAAACAATCCGGAGAAAATCCTATTATGGCGCTTTTGCGCCTCGGCCATGTCAACAAGGAGGGCCTTAATCATAATGAAGAGGCTGGCAGGTGGCTGAACGGCCTCGGTCTCGGGGACAGGCTCGACTCTTCCTGCGACAAGATATCCCTGGGGCAGATGAAGCGGGTTGCCATCGCCCGTGCAGTGCAGGCAGGTGCCAAGGTTCTTTTTCTGGATGAACCCATCTCCGGCCTGGATGGAAAGGGTGTTGTCGAAGTTATGCGCTATCTTGACACCCTCGTCAACACCAATAATTTGACCATAGTGATTGTCGAGCATGTCTTCAATATCCACCGGGTGCTCGACCTCGCCACAACCGTCTGGACGCTTGATGGAGGACATCTTAAGGTGGAGAGCAAAGATGATGTTAAGCGTCGCCCTGACACAAGGATGGACTCTGACCTCAAAGATTGGCTCAAAGAAGTTGCCGGGCCAGATGGGAGCGTAGAGACCCACGAGTTTGTCCACGGGGCGCGGCTCACCACAGTAGCTCCAAAAGGGACGGAAGACGCGCCTATCGTGCTGGAAGCCTGCGGCCTGGTAGTGAAACGAGGCTACAGAACCGTGCTGGACGGACTCTCTCTCAGCCTTCGTAAAGGACAACTCGTATTGCTTGAAGCGCCGAACGGTTGGGGTAAGAGCACATTGTTCGACGCGATAGCAGGCATTTACCCTATACAATCAGGACGCATTTTTTTAAATGACCAGAGGATAGATAACCTTCCTACGGATAAAAGAATCAATAGAGGGCTCTCTTATCTGCGGACGCAGCAGCCTGCTTTCGGCTCCCTTTCGATTGCGGAACATAAGAAACTATCGAGTAATGACAAAGATGTTTTCGATAATCTCCCGGACAGCGACAAAAAAGTCGATCTTCTAAGCGGTGGACAAAAACAGAAGATTATGATAGAGATGCTTCCCAAGTCGGATGTGTATCTGCTTGATGAGCCGTTTATAGGGTTGGATAAAGAGGCGATTGAAAGGGTAATTGATAGTATTCAAATACGGATGATGGAAAGCAAAGCAATTCTTATAACAATACCCATGTTGGGATAG
>JACRFF010000083.1 GCA_016218005.1 Ignavibacteriales bacterium | reverse complement strand
TGCGCCCCGGTCATGACCATCCAATCCCGCTTTTGCAATGAGTACTCGGATTTTTTTGTCCATAGAATTTGCTCACCCTTGAACGAATGACGTCAGTTCTTGATAGAATCTTGTTACAGGGAAACCCACCACATTATAGAAACAACCTTCAACTTTTTCAACAAATACGGCGCCATAGTCGTCTTGAATTCCATAGCCTCCCGCCTTATCCAACGGGGAACCCGTTCTAACGTACTCAGCCAATTCACCATCCTGCAGCTTGCGAAACAAGACTTTTGTCGTTTCACTGAACACTCTTTTTCTTCCGCGCACCGTGTCAATTATTGCAACTCCAGTGATAACATCGTGACGTTTGCCGCTGAGAAGTCCCAACATGCGCTTTGCATCCGAAGCATTGCGAGGTTTGCCGAGGATTTTCCTGCCAAGCACAACAATCGTATCTGCACCTACAACAATTCCGGATGACGATCGCTGCGCAACATCAAGCGCCTTTTCCAAAGCAATCCGTTCTGCATTTTTTCGTGGAGTCTGTTTTCTATCGAACTGTTCCGGAACAACGCTCGGTACCACTTTGAAGTGAAGTCCCAACTGCTGAAAGAGTTTTTTCCGCCGCGGCGACCGAGAAGCAAGTATGATGTGAAGTTTGCGTAAATGATTCACGAAATAAAAAAAGCGATAGACACTATCGCTTTCCATAAAACAGTTTTGGGTTGCATCGTCTATCGAAACATGGCCTTGATGCTACCCCACGTTCGCACGGCAGTAGAACTGAGGTGAGAAACGCCGAAAGAAACATCGGAATCGATAGCGGAGTTGTCGCTGAACACCGAACGAATCTTGTAAAGATAAAATCCACTTTCCGTCTTGAACACTGCTTGGTCGCGAAATTCATACGTGGAATTGTTTCCCTGCGGCTTCAACTCGCCTGCATAGTTGAACGGCTTGTCCGCCCCTCCGCTGCGATAGACTTCAAACTTCACGATATTGGTTTCGTCGAGGGTCGCCCACCGGACGACAACTTCATTCCCCGCACTGTACGCAATGGGACGATCCTTGAAGACCGCTCCCATGAACAGAAATCCAAGCCCGACGACTGCAAACCATACGCGAATATGAATTGGCTTCTTCATCCACTTGAATAGTACCATTGCCATTTGAAAAACTCAAGTTCTTTTTTCGACTGTGTGCGAAAGGATACCCTTTTCACCCACGCTCACTCCAAACAGAACATCGGAGAGTTCAGAGACTAAAACGCCCAGAATAATGACGGCAGCCCCTGCAACTCCTATCCACCCCAGCGTTTCGCGCACAACAAAATATCCGAATCCGGCCGCAATAACGGGTTCGAGAGAAAAAATAATGGCAGATCGGGTGGGAGTTGTGTCCTTCTGAAAACGGGCTTGTGCAAACAATGCAATCACCGTTGCAAAGATAGTCAGATACACAAGCGCACCCGTGCTAAAGCTCGTTAGTACCAGCGTTGCATGTTCGACAAAAGGAATGCTTGCCGTACCAAGAATGGCGCAGGCGAGAAACTGCATCCAACTCAATTGCGCCGGGTCCGATTCTCGCCCGAACATATCTAAGTACACGATGTACAGGCCGAACAAGAGTGCGCAACCAAGCGTCATGAAATCGCCCCGGTTGAATTCAGAACCGGTGGGACGGGTAAGAAAAAAAAGTCCGACCAATACCAGCCCAATGCCAAGAACGTTCCCGGGTTTCGGCGCTCTGCGCTCAATCAGAAGCTGGCACACGGGGGTAAATACGACGAGCATTCCCGTAACGAAAGCCGATTTTGATGCGGTAGTATACTTCAGCCCAAACGTTTGCAGCATGAACCCGAGGAAAAGGAGCAATCCCAGAACAGCTCCTTGTTGTGCGGAGCGAGTGTTGAGCGAAAAAATTTTGCGTGGGACGAGGGCAAACATCAAGACTGTGGCAAGCCAAAAACGCACTGCAACATAGACGGCTGGCGAAATATCCTGCAGCAATGATTTAGTAATAACAAAGGTGCTTCCCCAAATAAAGGTTATGGAAAGAAGCACAAGTTCTGCGCGTGTGCGTGCGGCCATGCGAAAATTACTTGACCGAATTGGGATAGTCCTTGAAAAGATTTCCCCACTGCGATGACGCCAACCACTTGTTGAAAACTTTCCGGTCTCGCAGCGGCCAGCGGTAATAGTCGTGATACGCTTCAGAACCGAAAATGAAAAGATTGACCAGCGGAGTCCGAAAGAATAGCGTTTGGAAGTTTTTCAACGGACCGAACCACATCAAGTCGCCTATCATGCTGGCGCCGTTGTCGCCGACAGAAAATCTCCAGTTGACGTTGGAAATATCCTCGCCGAGGATTTCCACTTCACGAACATCTCCACAACCCAAGCCGCGCTGATGGGCAAGTGCAATATACTTGATGCTGAGCGGATCAAACCCCATCAGTTTTGCGGCAACTGCATCGATGGCAACTTGGTCGGCGCTGGCAAGAATGAGGTTCTTCTCTTCCGGATACATTGTGCGCGGACCCGGACCGTTGCCCGCTGTCGTTCCATCCATAAGCGCAAACACGCCCGTGTGGATTTCTTTTTGAATCGCGAGCAGGTCGACCAGAGTTTCGTGTATCCACGAATGCGTGTAGTGGCGGTGCGTGTTGAGCAATCCGCCGAACGCATTCTTCATGGCACCGGTAGTGGTGGTGTAGATATGGCATTTCACCGTCGGCAGGTGAAGGATGTTCTTCCCCGCAAAATAATCGGGGATGCGAATTCCTTTCGGAAATATCTGGTCAAGCACCAGCATTGATGTCTTCGGCTGGTACTCAACCCACTTCATATCCGGCTCGCGAAAGTTGAATAAAACCGGGATGTCGTATTTCTTGAAGAGCGGAGTGTACTTGTTCAAATCCTCACCCTTGAACGCATCCGTCACCACCGTTTTATTCTGAACGCAGGTAATTGATTGAAATCCATTCTTGCGGAGACCGAGAATGGCGCCTTCCATCTGCCACGGCGTCGAGTTAGCCCCCGGAAAGGGACAGTGCCACGAGATGTTGTCCTTGAGGATCGTCGTCTTTGAAGTATCCAACGCGGATGCAACGCCAGCAATCTCCATCGCACGCCGAATGTCCTCCAGCACGGTCGCTGGGGATGTCTTCACCACTGCAACGCGAGGCTTAGTGATGGAAAGTCCAGAGACACGAGTTGCAGGCTTGGGCGCGGGAAGTTTCATAGCATCCAGCTTTTCAAATCATTGAAGTAAATGATCAGCACACACGAAACAAGCCAAGCCATGACGTTGATCAGCATCGGCATGTCGGTGAGCAGTAAGTGTGTTGGGTTATCATCCGTGTTGTGCCGCTTGACAAGGTACAAGTATCGGAAGATTCCAAAGATAACAAACACCGTAGTGAAGATAAGGTTTTCTGTACCGAAGATATTCACCGTGCGTTCCGCCACCGTGTAGAGTGCGTATGAAATGGCCATCCCGGATGAAGCAATGGTCATCATCTGGTCGATGAGGGAAATATCATACTCTCGCAAAACGGGACGCGCCGAAAAATCTGCGCTGACTGATTGCAGCAGTATTTCTGCGCGGCGCTTCGACACGGCAAGAAACACCGACACAAACAATGTGCAAAGAATCAACCACGGCGATACAACCACGGCAATCGCAAACGCTCCCGCAAGAACGCGCAGCATAAATCCCGTCGCAATGACAAAGACATCTACGAGAATCAGCTGCTTCAATCCGAATGAGTATGCCAGATTGAGAGCAACATATGAGCCTGCCGCAAACCAGAATTTCCAACTGAGGCTCATGCCGATGGCAATTCCCGCCGCCGCTGCGACACAAAGAACAAACAACGCCATCGCAACAGAAAGCGTGCTTGCCGCCAACGGCCGCATTCGTTTAATGGGATGAAGGCGGTCGGCTTCGCGGTCGGCAATATCATTCACAACATAGACCACGCTGGAGAACAGACAGAAGACTGCCAACGCCCTGAGGGCCGTAACGAGGTACGGCAGTTCAAACAAATGCATGGAAAAAATCAGCGGCGCCAGAAGAAAGGCGTTCTTCGTCCATTGCGACGGACGCATCAGTTTCAATATCAACAGTGGCCTGCTCATCTCAAATCAGAATACTGCCGGCTCCTCATAGAGGCCGAACACTTCCGCAAGGGCGTGGCATTGTTCGCCCAATGTAACGTACGCGCGGGCGCATTCCAACAGCTTGGGCATAAGATTGGTTCCGCCGTTGGCCGCTTGCCGAAGTTCATCCAGCGTCCGGTCTGCTTCACGCTGGTTGCGGCTCTGGCGCAAATCGGCCAGGCGCTTTCTCTGTTTCGATTCGACTTCCGGAGAGATCACAAGAAGCGGAATGTCGATCTTCTCTTTCTCTTCAACAAAGTCATTCACGCCGACGATGGTTTTTTCCTTGTTATCGAGTTCGCGTTGGTACCGATATGCAGCCTCTGCAATCTCGCGCTGGAAAAATCCCGCTTCAATGGCCGGAATGACTCCGCCGAACGTATCAATCTTCTCAAAGTATCGTTCGGCCTCTTCTTCCAACTTGTTCGTCATAGATTCAACGAAGTAGCTTCCCGCTAACGGATCGACCGTGTTTGCGACGCCGGTTTCATAGGCCAAAATCTGTTGCGTACGCAGAGCAATCTTCACCGCCTTTTCCGAAGGCAGCGCCATCGTTTCGTCCATGGAGTTGGTGTGAAGCGATTGTGTTCCCCCCATAACTCCCGCAAGCGCCTCAAACGCCGTCCGGACAATGTTATTTTCCGGTTGCTGAGCCGTGAGGGAACAACCTGCCGTCTGCGTATGGAAACGCAGCATCCACGACTTCGGATTTTTTGCGCCGTACTTGTTGCGCATCCGCTTTGCCCAAATTCTGCGAGCGGCGCGAAACTTGGCAATCTCTTCAAAGAAATCGATGTGCGAATTGAAGAAGTACGAAATGCGAGGAGCAAACTCGTCGACATCGAGGCCGCGCGCGATTCCGTACTCCACATACGTAAATCCATCGGCAAGCGTGAACGCAAGCTCCTGCGCCGCGGTCGAGCCGGCTTCGCGGATATGGTAGCCGCTCACCGAAATCGGATTCCACTGCGGTACTTCCTTGTTCATGTATTCAAACATATCGATGATAATGCGCATCGAAGGTTCCGGAGGATAAATCCACTCCTTTTGCGCAATATATTCTTTCAGAATATCCGCTTGAGTGGTGCCGCGCAGTTTGCCGAAAGGAATTCCTTGCTTCTCCGCAACGGCAAGATAGAACGCCATCACCATAGCCGCCGGCGCGTTGATCGTCATCGAAGTAGAAATATCGCCGAGATTGATCCCCTTGAACAGAACTTCCATATCGGCCAGCGAACTGACGGCAACGCCGCAGATGCCGACCTCCCCCTTGGAAAGCGGATCGTCTGCATCGCGTCCCATCAGCGTCGGAAGATCAAAGGCAACCGACAGGCCGGTCTGACCGTGCGACAGCAAATAGTGGTAACGCTCGTTGGTGTCTTCCGGAGTTCCGAAGCCCGCGAACTGCCGCATCGTCCAAAGTTTTCCGCGATATCCCGTCGGGTGAATGCCGCGCGTATAGGGAAATTCGCCGGGGTAGCCCACCTCTGTGGAAAAATCGTGAGTCGCGGCGTTGACCGGAGAATACAAGACGTCCACCGGCTCGCCGCTCAGCGTGGTAAATTTTGCCGGGCGCGGCGTGCTTCGCGCCGCCTGTTCTTCCCACCGCTGGTGCATCTGACGAATGCTTTCTGTCTCCTTCATCGCGTCGCCTTCCTCATTCTTTTTGTGGATCACGTCCTGCCGAATCGCTTATCCAATTCTTCCGTTGCAATCTTGATGACGATCGGGCGGCCGTGGGGACACACATACGGCATCTGCGTGGCAAACAACTGGTCGATCAGAACGATCATCTCGTTGGTATTGAGTTTATCGCCTGCTTTGACGGCGGCTTTGCACGCAAACGATTTGGCAAGATTATCCCGCGCGTCGATGGTGCCGGCGTGTTCGTTGTTCTTGAATTCATCCAGCACGTCTTGAAGAATCTTGCGTTCGTTGCCGATCTGAACGTCCGCGGGGATGCCTTCGATAACGATGGTGTTCTTTCCAAACAATTTCAATTCAAAGCCAAGGCGTTCAAGATGCGGATGAATGTCCTTCACCATCGCATAGTCGCTGGCAGTCAGTTCCACCGTCTGCGGAAAGAGTAATTGCTGAGACGTCGGAAGACTGTTCTCAAAATTTTCCAACACGCGCTCATACAAGACGCGCTCGTGCGCCACGTGTTGATCGACAATCATCAATCCGGTTTTGATTTGCGAGACGATGTATTTGTGGTGGATTTGCCAGATCGCCCTCGACTCGATGCCCGGCGCTGGCGCCGACCCCGGCCTCGCAGAATGCTGAAACACCTGCTCGCCGCTTGGTTCATTTTTCTCTTCCTGCACCACCGGAAAGATGGGGGCGCGCAAAGTTTCCGGACCGACGCTGCGCGAGAACAGTTCATCAATGCGCAGCACGTGCGCCGAAGAAGCGGCCTGCCGCGTTGCGGCCTGCCGCGTCGCGGACAGAAAGATTTCTTTTGATCTTGCTTCCGGCGTGAGTGTAAAAACGGGGGCGGGCATGCCCAGCACAAAGGTTCCGTTGGGTGCAGCAAATCTCAAACGGTCTTCGGTTGGAACGACGGCATTCCCTTCCTGAAAAACTACCCGCGGAACAAGATCGTTGGCGGCAAGCGTTTTTCTCACAACCGATACGACCATCCGATACACGTTCGATTCATTTTCAAACTTCACTTCCATCTTGGAAGGATGAACATTCACGTCCACCTTGTGCGGATCAATCGTCAGGTTGAGAATAAACAACGGGAACGACCCTTTTTCCAACAGATGTTCGTACGCCTGAAACACCGCGTGCTGAATCATCCGACTTGTGATACTGCGTCGATTTAGGTAGATGTAGTTCTCTGCGCGAACCTTCCGGGCGAAATCTGGCTTGCCGATGTAACCATCTAACTGAAGCCATTCTGTGGACTCTCGCAACCCGACAAGCCCGGAGGCCTGCCGCTCGCCGAACACTTCCGCCAAGCGCCCTTCACTTTGCTTGGACTTGCAATCAAGGAGGATTTCTTCGTCGGCTTGATAGCGAAACTCAACTTCCGGATATGCAAGTGCTGCGCGCATCACCACGTCGGTAATGTTCTTCAACTCGGTCGTGTTGGTCTTCAAAAAATTCCGACGCGCCGGTGTATTGAAGAAAAGATTCTTTACCGTCACCGAGGTGCCGCGTTGGAATGCCGTGCGGGAGTGTTCCTTCAGGTCAATTCCTTCAAACCGAAGAAATGTGGCAAGGTCGTTTCCATCGGTTCGTGTTTTCATTTCCGCGTGCGAAACGGCGGCAATCGAGGCCAACGCCTCACCGCGAAATCCCAGCGTTCGAATGTTCTCGAGGTCCTCGGAGGTGCGAATCTTGCTCGTTGCATGCCGTTGGAATGAACGCACAGCATCTTCGTCGCTCATCCCTTCGCCATTGTCGGCAACTTGAATGAACGTCCGCCCTGCATCTCGAATCTGGATTTCAATGCGTGTGGCGTGCGCATCCAACGCATTCTCCACAAGTTCTTTCACCACCGAAGCCGGACGCTGCACGACTTCGCCTGCGGCTATCTTGTTCGCCAATTCCGGCTGAAGGATATGAATTTTACCGGGCATGGGTCTCCCCGATTTTTTGTTTCTCTTCTGCGCCGGCAAAAAATGCGTCAAGAAATGCCTGGCGATCGAACGGCTCGAGATCATCGATCTTCTCGCCGACGCCGATAAACTTCACCGGCACACGCAACTCTTGATTGATGGCAAGGACGATGCCGCCTTTAGCGGTTCCATCCAACTTCGTCAGAATGAGGCCGGTGACTTCAACCGCCGCGCTGAAGTGCCGTACTTGTTGCAAGCCATTCTGCCCTGTCGAGGCGTCAAGCACGAGCAGCACTTCGTGCGGCGCTCCCGGCAGACGCTTCTCCATCACGCGCTTAATCTTTTTCAATTCTTCCATCAAATTTGTTTTCGTGTGGAGTCTTCCCGCCGTATCGATGATGACAATATCTGCTTTTTTCGCCACCGCTGAACCGATAGCATCATACGCAACCGCGGCAGGATCCGCACCGTGCGATTGCTGCACAATGTCAACGCCGGCACGCTGAGCCCAAACTTCCAATTGTTCGTTCGCCGCAGCACGAAACGTATCTGCCGCGCCAATCACAACATCGTACCCCGCTTGCTTGTAGTTATGCGCCAGCTTGCCAATCGTCGTCGTCTTGCCAACACCATTGACGCCCACTACCATGATGACGAACGGTTTTACTTCGCTTGGAATTTTCAGCACCGATGAACCCGCCTCCGACACGCGAAGGAGTTTCGCCATCTCATCCTTGAGCAGCGTGAGAAGCTCTCCCGAAGAAGCAATGCGTTCTTCCTTCGCCCTTCGCTTGATGTCGTTGAGCATGCGCACCGTGGTCGTAACGCCGACATCACCGGCAACTAAGGCTTCCTCCAATTGCTCGAACAACTCATCGTCAATGTGCGGACGCAGTGAGACGATTTGCTGAACTCGCGCGATGATGTTCTCGCGGGTCTTTCCCAAACCGATCTTGAATTTCGAAAAGACGTCGGCAATTCCCATGACTATTTCACCACCATCGCGTTACGACCGATGAATAACCTTTGGCCGTACGTCGCCAAGGAATAGACCATTGTCAGAAGACTGAGCCACAGCGCGATTGAACGAAGAGTTTCAAGTTGTTCCCATTGAACCAAACTGAGCAAGATGTAGAGAGCGATGAAGTTCACGGCAATTTTTCCGGGCCAACTCGATTGGGCAATGATCTTTTTTTTCCGCCGGATGTAAAGCCCGCCTGCGACAATCAGTGCATCTCTCAGAATGAGTATCGCCACAAACCAGACGGGAATGAAATTTCGCTCTGCCATGATAATTGCCACCGCCGCAATGCCAACTTTATCCGCCAATGGATCGACCGCCTTTCCGACTTCGGAGACTTGGTGAAAATGACGCGCAACGTATCCATCAAGAAAGTCAGTTGCAACACCGACGCCAAGGACGAGCATTGCCCACCACCGCCCGCCGGATTCGGGCAAGCTCAACGCCCACCAGAATGGGGCAATCAACACGATTCGGCTTAAACTCAGAATCGTAGAAATCGTTACGCGGCGTTCATGCGTCAAGCGTCATTCTCATTCTTATCAGATTCGCCGTCGCTGGGAAGCGGATATTTTCCGGAGAAACATGCGGTACAATAGCGGCGGTTATCCTCGTGCGGAGCCGCCTCCAGCAATTTTTCCATCGAAAGATACGCAAGACTATCCACGCCAAGGTGCTTGCCAATAGATTCCACGTCTCCATCAAATTTATTGGCGATGAGTTCGGAACGACTCGGGAAGTCCATTCCATAGTGGCACGGATATTTGATGGGGGGAGAGGTAACGCGAAAATGAACTTCGTTCGGCTCTGCTTCACGGATGAGCTTGACCAACTGCTTGGAAGTCGTTCCGCGCACAATTGAATCATCCACGATCACAACTTTTTTTCCTGTGAGCACCCCGCGCACCGTATTGAACTTTGTCTTGACCTTGAGTTCACGGTCGCCCTGATCAGGTTGGATGAACGTTCGGCCGACGTAGTGGCTGCGAATTAACCCAAGCTCGAGCCGGGCATCGATTCCCCGCTTCGCGCTTTCTCGCGCGAAGCCCAGCGTGGCGGTATTGCTGGAATCCGGCACACTGATGACCACCACGCGGTCTTCATCGGATGTCGGCTTCACCGGAGATTCTTCGGCAAGGAGCTTGCCTAGCTTCCGCCTCACCTTGTCGACGTTTTCACCAAAGACTTTGCTATCCGGCCTCGAAAAATAGATAAACTCAAAGATACAATGATGAGGATGAGCAGTTTTTTTCGGAAGAAAGTACGCGGTGGGCACTTGCCGCTCCATTGCATGCCGGTCGATCACTACAACTTCTCCCGGTGCAACGTCGCGGAGATACTGAGCGCCAATGATAT
>JACRFF010000088.1 GCA_016218005.1 Ignavibacteriales bacterium | reverse complement strand
TGTATTTCAAGGAGAATGTGCTGGATGACGAGGATTATGCTCCGAGTTGTCAAAATATGCCCGGCACGGCTGCGCTGGTGAATGCCATCTCCAAGGACCCGAACGGCATCGGATACGGCGGTGCAGCCTATGCCAAAGGGATCCGTGAAGTGGCAATCAAAGCGGATGCCGGTTCGCCCGCATTACTGCCGATCGCAGAGAATGTGAAATCAGGACAGTATCCGATCACGCGGTTCCTCTATATGTATGTGAAGAGCAAACCGACCGGCGCAATGAAGGAATACATCGATTGGATCCTGAGCGAAGAAGGACAAAGCATCGTCATTAAAGTGGGGTACTTCCCGCTGCGCTGATCCATTTGTTTTGAATGATGGTCATTCCTCGACTTCGCTCGGAATGACCGATAGTTTGACGCTGATCCTTTTTATACTTTTGTGGTGAATTGCTAACGATTGGAATACCATACATTGAATGAATCTCAAAAAATATCGAACACGATGATGAAGAAACGATTCCGCCTCAGTGAATTCCTGGCGGAGAAGATCATCACGGCGACAGCGTTCGTCTCGTTCGCATTCATTGTATTGATCTTCGTATTCGTGTTCCGTGAAACGATCCCGATATTTTCTCCTCCCCCTGAAGCTGTGAACATAGAAGAACTCGGCGTTCAGGAGACGTACGGCGATGTAGAGATGAGCGAACAGGAGAAGGCGATCGAAGCAAAACAGCAGGCCGCGGTCCACGAGGATAACGGCGCTTCGATCGAGAATCTTACCGGCGACCGCTGGCAGCCGGTCTCCAGTAAACCGAAGTACGGCTTGGTCCCGTTGTTCATCGGCAGTCTGAAAGTATCCCTTATTGCGATCCTCTTCGCTGCACCGGTCGGCATCCTTGCTGCGCTATTTACTGCAGCGTTCGCTCCGAAGTGGGCGAAAGAAGCGCTGAAACCCGTCATCGAGATCCTCGCAGGATTCCCCTCTGTGGTGATCGGATTCTTTGCGCTGGTGGTGATGGCTACGATCATTCAGGATGCCTTCGGACTGCATTACCGTCTGAATGCGTTCGTCGGCGGTATCGCCCTTGCCTTCGCGGTCATTCCGATCATATTCACGATCTCTGAAGATGCGATCGCCGCAGTCCCGAAGAATTTAACGGAAGCATCGCTTGCGCTTGGTGCCACCAAGTGGCAGACGGCATTAAAAGTGGTGCTTCCCGCAGCAACGCCCGGCATCTTTGCGTCGGTGATCCTCGGCGTCGGCCGCGCATTCGGCGAGACGATGATCGTGCTGATGGCGACCGGCAATGCGGCGCTCGTCTCTGCGGACCTCTTCGAACCGGTCCGGACGATGTCTGCAACCATCGGAGCGGAGATGGCGGAAGTGGTGTTCGGCGAGACACATTACAATGTACTGTTCCTGATCGGTTCGCTGTTGTTCCTGTTCACATTCATCCTGAATGCGATCGCAGAGATCTTTATCCGCCAGCGGCTGATGAAGAAGTTCAAAGGGAATTGAAAACCATCGATCCAAAACAAAGTTGTCATTCCCGAATGTCCGGCACTTTGGGACTCCGCTGTGCCGGACTCAAAATGCGGAGATCCTATCGGGAATCCAATGAAGAGATACCCGCCAAGAACATGTCACAAAGGGACCCCTTTGGGACGGGTATGACAGTTTATGAATATTCCTTCAACATGACCAAACGAAAAATATACGGAGCCATCGCTTACACCATCCCGGCATTCTTCGCCTTCATCATCGTGGCGGTTGTGTTCATTGTGATGACGAATATCATTTTGGGGGGATGGAGCAGTCTTACGATGGATTTCCTTCTCGGCTCTCCTGAAGAAGGGATGACCAAAGGAGGGATCTTTCCCGCCATCATCGGTACGTTCCTGTTGGTCGTGATTATGTCCATCGCCGGCGTCCCGGTCGGAACATTGACAGCGATCTATCTCAGTGAATACGCCAGCCAGAAATCGATCCTTGCCAGACTCATCCGCTTTGCCGTGAACACGCTGGCCGGTGTTCCGGCGATCGTGTTCGGCCTATTCGGTCTCGGATTCTTCATTCAATTCGTCGGTACCGGTGTCGATTCTGCTCTCTATAATGACGGTGAACTGCACTGGGGACAGCCGAACATCCTTTGGGCGAGTCTCACAATGGCGCTGCTCACGCTTCCGGTCGTGATCGTTTCGGTGGAAGAGGCCATTAAAACCGTTCCGCGCGAACTGCGCGAAGCATCGCTGGCGCTCGGCGCAACAAAGTGGCAGACCATCCGGAAAGTGGTCATTCCCAATTCCATTACCGGTATGCTTACCGGCGGCATCCTTGCCGTGAGCCGAGGTGCCGGCGAAGTGGCGCCGATCCTGTTCACCGGTGCGGCGTATTTCCTTCCGCATCTTCCGTCAGGACTCTCGGACCAGTTTATGGAACTTGGCTATCATATCTATATTATGGCGACTCAATCGCCGGACGTTGAAGCGACACGGGGAATTCAATACGCAACGACGCTGGTATTGCTTCTATTGACCTTTGCTTTGAATTTTTCAGCGATCTTCTTACGGTATAAACTCCGGAAACGGATCATCTCGTAACTGCAGAATTGAATATGACATCACCTATGGAATCACCGAAGACCGACATCCGCATCAAAACAGAGGGACTGAATATTT
>JACRFF010000068.1 GCA_016218005.1 Ignavibacteriales bacterium | reverse complement strand
TGTGGCGATTGTTGGGTGCAAACGTGGACCCACTCAGGATGAACTTTTTGAGCGGGCGAAAAAAGCCCAAGAGGCACAAGATTTTAATGGCGCGATTGCTTCGTATCAGGAAATCGTAAAAACATTTCCAAAGTCTCCGCAAGCACCTCAATGTCAATTCATGGTAGGTTATTTGTATGCCAATCATTTGAAAAATATTGATATGGCAAAGAAGGCTTATTCGGATTTTATTCGCAGTTTTCCCGAGCATGAACTTGTAAAAGACGCTCAATGGGAATTAGACCATTTGGGTAAAGATGTAAACGAGATCGAGGAACTCAATAAAATCCTCAGCAAAGATTCACTGCAGGCGAGAAAAGACACTGTCGGTTAGTGCGCAAAGTGGGTTTGATTTTTCTAAGAGTCCCCGGTTTTTGGGGATTTCTTTTTGTTTCCGGAACTTTGAGAAAAGTTTCGCGGTATTATCAAGCGAGTTGCTGGACGGTATTAGCATTTTCACAAATACTTAGCGGAGTTCCATGGATCAGGACATCCGAGAATTAACGATTCGAATCGAACGCGAATCGGAGCTTGCGGATCGCATTGCCGTTGAAACCGGCAAAGTTCTATTTGGCCAGAAATACATGGTTGATCGGTTGCTTATCGGTTTGTTTTCAGGCGGGCACGTTTTGTTGGAAGGTGTGCCGGGGTTGGCCAAGACGCTCGCGGTGAAGACGCTATCGTCCGCCATGCATGCAAAATTTCAGAGAATTCAATTTACGCCTGATTTGCTGCCAGCGGACCTCGTAGGTACGTTAGTCTATAACCAAAAGGACGCGACTTTTACCACACGCAAGGGGCCGATATTCGCCAATTTTGTGCTCGCGGATGAAATTAATCGCGCTCCTGCGAAGGTTCAATCTGCTTTGCTGGAAGCCATGCAGGAACGGCAAGTGACCATCGGAGACCAAACCTTTCCGCTGCCCGATCCGTTCTTGGTTTTGGCTACTCAAAACCCCATCGAACAAGAAGGCACTTATCCTTTGCCGGAAGCGCAGGTGGATCGCTTCATGCTTAAGGTCAAGATAGATTATCCGCGGCGTGAAGACGAAATCCGCATTATGCGCGCATATTCGCAAACGGAAGTTCCGGCCATAGCGCCGGTGGTTACTCCGGAAGAGGTGCGGCGGATTCGCAGTTTGGTGGAGGGGATTTATGTGGACCCCAAAATTGAAAATTACGTATTGGATATTGTGTTTGCCACTCGCCAGCCGGAAAAACACAAACTGCCCGATTTGAAGCCGCTCATCCAATACGGCGCGTCGCCGCGCGCTTCAATCTACCTGTTAAAAGCCGCTCGCGCGCACGCGTTTTTGCGCAAGCGGGGCTATGTTGTACCGGAAGATATTCGCGCGGTGGGTTTGGACGTGCTGCGCCATCGTGTGACGGTTACCTACGAGGCGGAAGCGGAGGAGATTGCGTCGGAGGACGTGGTCAACAAAATATTCAACGCGATTGAGGTTCCATAATTCTCTATGGAAACCCGCGACATTCTGAAAAAAGTGCGGCAGATCGAGATTAAAACGCGCGGCGTGGTTAATGAAATTATGTCGGGCGAGTATCACGCCGTGTTTAAAGGACGCGGCATGAATTTCGCCGAGGTGCGCGAATATCAGATCGGCGACGACGTGCGCGCCATTGACTGGAACGTCTCGGCGCGGATGGGGCATCCCTTTATCAAACTATTTGAAGAAGAGCGCGAATTACTCGTGATGTTGGTTTGCGACGTTTCGAGTTCGTCGCACTTCGGTTCGGGCGCAGCGATGAAAGTGGATATTGCGACTGAACTGGCGGCGGTTTTGGCTTTTTCGGCCATTCGCAATAACGATAAAGTCGGGCTGCTGCTGTTTACGGACAAGATTGAAAAATATGTGCCGCCGCGCAAGGGAAAGTCGCACAGCTTGAGAATTTTACGCGAGTTGCTGACCTTTCAGCCGCAGCGCAGCGGAACCAATATCCGGCAGGCGCTGGAATACTTGAATTCGGTGGTCAAGAAACGGGCGATTGTGTTTCTGATTTCGGATTTCATTGATCGCGATTATGAGCGCGCGGCGCGAATTGTGGCCCGTAAGCACGATTTGACCGCGGTGCATTTGACCGACCCGCGCGAGGCCGTTTTCCCTGATGCGGGCTTAATTCGCCTGCACGACGCGGAAAGCGGCGCGCCGTTTTGGGTGGACAGCAGTTCGCCGCAGATGCGTCGGCAATTGGCTAAGCGCTTTGCGGCTTGGCAGCAGGGAGTTAAAACCCAATTTCAAAAATCAGGCGTGGATTATATGCCGCTCAGCACGGACCGCGATTACGTGCGACCGTTAGTGCAGTTTTTTAAGCAGCGGGAGCAGCGGCGTTAATGAAGCGCACCTGTGGAATGCTCATGCTGTTGCTCGCGGTTGTGCCCTTGAGCGCGGCGGATCTCCAGACTGGCCTGTCGCCAACGACGGCGCGCGTGGGAGAAGCGCTGCATTTTCGTTTAAAGGTCAGCGGGGCGGCGGGCAAAACCATTCGCTTTGGCCGACCATCGGAAGCCAAATGGTCGGTGCTGCAAACGGATTCTTCGCGGCTTAAGTCGGGAGAACTCGAATACGTTATCGCCGTTTAAGACACGGGCCGTCATGAAAATGAGCATTATCCGGTGATTGTGTGCGCGGAAAC
>JACRFF010000078.1 GCA_016218005.1 Ignavibacteriales bacterium | reverse complement strand
GTCGTGCACGCAGGGAGCAGTTTGGGACTGCCTTCTACCTGAACAACACATAATCTGCAGGCGCCGACCGTCGAAAGTCCTTCAAGATGACATAATGTAGGGATAGGAATATGGTGCTGCCGGGCGACGGAAAGGATCGATTCCCCTTCTTGTGCACTGTATTGTTCGCCGTTGATCGTGAATGTTTTTACTGCCATACGCGTCTTGCTCTAGGTTAAAGATTTCGATGTTAGGTTGATGCAGAAAACTAGATTCTGGATTCTGGATTCTGGATGCTGGGTGCTAGACCCAGCATCGAGTATCCAGTATCTCTTAATCTTTTACAAAACTACTTTTCAAAATCAGCCACGACTCCCGGTTCGCCGTGATACGTTTCGACCGGCTGCAGCAGTTCTTCATACTCTTTTCGGAAGAATCGAAGCGTTGATAGCACAGGATTCGGAGCTGACTGACCGAGTCCGCACAGACTTGTCTCTTTCACCATCATACAGAGCTCTTCGAGAAGCACCATATCATCCTGAGTGGCTTTCTTCTTCGAGATCTTGTCGAGCAGACCGTAGATATGGCGGGTACCGACACGGCACGGGATACATTTCCCGCACGATTCATCCATACAGAACTGCATAAAGAATTTCGCTACTTCGACCATCTTCGATGTGGAATCCATCACGATCAGACCGCCGCTTCCCATTATGGAGCCGACCGTTGAGAGTGATTCATAATCCACCGGAAGATCAAGATGTTCCGCAGGGATGCAGCCACCCGAGGGACCTCCTGTCTGTGCCGCTTTGAACTCCGTCCCTTCAGTGGTACCGCCGCCGATATCGAAAATGATCTTGCGAAGCGGAATGCCCATCGGCACTTCGATAAGACCGGTATTCCGGATATTCCCGGCGAGTGCGAAGACCTTCGTCCCTTTACTCTTTTCCGTGCCAATCTTGCTGAACCAATCGCTGCCGTTCCTGATGATCGGAGCGATGTTCGCAAAGGACTCCACATTATTGATGAGAGTCGGCATTCCCCATAATCCCTTTTCGGAAGGATACGGCGGACGGGGTTTCGGATTTCCGCGTTTGCCTTCGATGGACTGCAAAAGAGCAGTTTCTTCACCGCAGACGAACGCACCGGCGCCGATACGGATGTCGATACGGAAATTGAACTGTGATTCAAGGATGCGGTTCCCGAGCAGTCCCATCTTTTCCGCCTGTTTGATCGCTAATTTCAGACGCTCGATGGCAAGCGGGTATTCGGCTCGGCAATAGACATATCCTTGAGTTGCGCCGACTGCGTAACCGGCGATCGCCATTCCTTCCAGCACTCTGTGCGGATCCCCTTCAAGAACGCTCCGGTCCATAAACGCCCCCGGATCGCCTTCGTCCGCATTACAGACGACATATTTCTGATCGCCGTGCGCTTTACTGACAATGCCCCACTTCAGACCGGTGGAATATCCGGCGCCGCCCCGTCCGCGCAGTCCGCTCTTTCGAATCTCCTCAATCACTCCGGAGGGCTGCATCTCGTTCACTGCTTTTGCCAATGCCTGATATCCGTGCGCGCCGATATATTCGTCGATACTTTCAGAATTGATCTCGCCGCAATTTTCGAGAACGATCTTTGTCTGGGAAGAGAAGAAGGGCGAGGATGTGTCCGTCAATTTTGAAGTAACCTTCTTGTTGTTCACTATATGCGATTCAATGATCTGCTCTGCTGACCGGACGTCGACATTCTGATACAGTGTGTTATCGGACTGGACCTTCACCAAAGGACCTTCGCCGCAGAGGCCGAGACATCCTGTCCCAACCACTTCGCATTCCTTCTCCAATGCGTGTTCTTTCACTTTCGCTTTGAGGGCAGCGCTCACTTTGTCGCTTCCGCACGAGACGCATCCTGCTGCGGAGCAATAGAGGATCCTGTGTTTCTTTTCCGATTGACGCTGCTGTTCTTTCTCTGATAATTCCTGGAGATCTTCCAATGTCATTGTGCTACCTCGAGAGGAGTGTTCTTCAATTGTTCAACCCGTTTAATCGATTCTTCCGGGGTGAGTTTCCCGACGACCTGGTCGTCGAGTACCGCAACAGGAGCAAGACCGCACGACCCGACGCACCGTGCCGTAATGAACGACACTTTATTGTCCTTCGTTGTTTGACCGAATTTACACTGATGATGTTCTTCCAATGCTGTCTGAATATGTTCCGCACCTTTCACATAGCACGCTGTTCCCATACAGAGGACGAATGTATGTTCACCGTTGGGTTTCAGATTGAAGAAATGATAGAATGTTGCAACGCCGTAGACCCTGCTGAGCGGAAGTTTCAATGCTTG
>JACRFF010000082.1 GCA_016218005.1 Ignavibacteriales bacterium | reverse complement strand
TGCCGGCAAGAAGAAGGCGATCGAAAAGAAGTAGTCGGAGGGATTTGCACCTTATCTCTATTATAGAGGAAGCAACACGTGGGAAAACAACAAGCGTCTGTACCAGCCGTTACCAAGAAAAAGAAGAAAGTTCACGTTGACGCCAACGGCAAGGCGTTCATCAAGGCGACGTTTAACAATACGATTGTGACGTTGACGGATGTCTACGGGAATACGATAGCGTGGTCGACCTCAGGGAAGAATGGTTTCAAAGGTTCGCGTAAGAGCACGCCGTTTGCCGCTCAGGTTGCTGCTCAAGCCGCAGGGAAAGAGGCATACGACCTCGGGTTGCGCCGCGTCGAAGTGTTCATCAAAGGTCCCGGTGGCGGTCGTGAAGCGGCCGTGCGGTCGTTGCAGACGTCGGGATTGGAAATCACACAGATCCGCGATATCACGCCGGTTCCGCACAATGGCTGCCGACCGCCGAAGCGGCGAAGAGTCTAATGAGGTTTCGGCTCCCTTGTGAAGCCGGAGTTTGTTTAACACGTAGGAGAATCAATGGCAAGATACGTTGATGCCAACTGCAAACTGTGCCGTCGGGAGAAGCAAAAGCTTTTCCTGAAGGGAACCAAATGCTACACCGACAAGTGTCCGATGGAAAAACGTGCGTATGCGCCCGGCCAGCACGGGCAATCGCGCCGCTCGCGGATTTCCGAATACGGTGTTCAGTTGCGAGAAAAACAAAAAGTCCGCCGTATCTATGGCATTATGGAAACGCAGTTCCGCAATTATTTTGAGCGCGCCACAAAAGAAACAGGCCGCACCGGCGACGCGTTGGTGAAGTTGTTGGAGCGCCGTATTGATAATGTGGTCTACCGATTAGGATTGGCTCCATCGCGCAAATCGGCGCGGCAATTAGTACTGCACCGCCACTTTACGGTGAATAGCAAGCCGGTCGACGTTCCATCGTTCTTGTTGAAGCCGGGAGACGTGGTTCAAGTTCGCGAAAAGAGTCGCAAGCTCAACCTCATCCACGAGTCGATGAAGCGCGTGAAAGATACCTCCATGCTGCCGTGGCTGACGCTGGATAAGGCGACGATGACCGGCACATTCTTGAACGTGCCGGAGCGCGCGGAGATTCCGTTGAACGCGAACGAACAACTCATCGTCGAATTGTACTCGAAGTAATTTCTGAACGTGAAAGCCTCCTCGAGGCCATTCGAGGGAAGGGAACTTATGAGCACACTGTTAGTTCAAATGCCTGAAAAAGTCGAGCTTGATGCAACCAACCAATCGAAGTCGTTCGGTCGGTTTACGGTGCAACCGTTGGAAAAGGGATTCGGTGTTACGATTGGCAATTCGATGCGCCGCGTACTCTTGTCGTCTTTGCCGGGTTCGGCCATTACGGCCATTCGGGTGGAAGGAATTCAACACGAGTTTTCCACCATCAAAGGCGTCGTCGAAGATGTCTCGGATTTCATTCTCAACCTGAAGCAAGTGCGCCTCCGTACCGTCGGGAAGAAGGCGCTTAAAGTGACCCTGCCTGTCAAGGGCGCCGGCACTCTCAAAGCATCGGATATTGCCAAAGCTTCGGCGGAGGTGGAAATTCTCAATCCGGACATGCACTTGGCGCGGCTGAACAAAGATGCAAACTTTGAGATCGAACTTCGCATCGGTCGCGGCAAAGGGTATGTGCCTGCCGAGGAAAATAAATCGCCGGATTTTCCCGTTGGCACGATAGCCATCGATTCCATTTTCACGCCGATCAAGAACGTGCGATTTACCATTGAGCCGACGCGCGTGGGCGGGCAGACAGATTTCGAGAAACTGACGCTTGAAGTTGAAACCGACGGCTCAATCACTCCGGAAGACGCCGTAACGCACGCAGGGAAAATTCTGCGCGACCACGTGCAGCTCTTCATCAATTTCGGTTCCGAGCCTGAAGTAGAGAAGCCGGAAAACGAGCAAGAGCAGGAGACATCGCGTGTGCGAAAAGTGCTGCGCATGTCGGTTGATGAGCTGGAACTTTCTGTGCGGTCGCACAACTGCCTCCGTTCTGCAAGCATCAAAACGCTGGCGGATCTGGTGCGCCGAACAGAATCCGAATTGCTGAAGTTCCGCAACTTCGGACGCAAGTCGTTGGCGGAGTTGTCGGAAATCGTAGATCAACACGGGTTGACATTCGGCATGGATGTCGACAAGTATTTGAAAGATGGAAACGAGTAATTTGACGCCGAGGAAGTAGCGCATGCGCCACAATCGATCTGGAAGAAAACTTAACCGCACCGCAAGCCATCGCAAAGCGATGCTCTCATCTCTGAGTGTTGGCTTGTTGACGCACAAACGCATACAAACCACGGTAGCGAAGGCCAAGGAAACACGCATGGTGGTCGAACGGTTGATCACCAAGGCGAAGAACGCTGTTGCTGGCGAACAATCGAGCGGAAAGAAAAATATCCACACGCGCCGAAACGTGTTTGCCTATCTTCGAGATCGGAAGGCGTTGGGTGTGCTCTTCAATGAGGTTGCGCCGAAAGTTGCGGCGCGCCCGGGGGGATATACGCGCGTCATCAAACTGGGACGCCGCTTTGGCGACGGAGCGGAGTTGGCTATTCTGGAATTAGTGGATTTCAATATCGGTCAAGATAAGGCCGCGGCGAAATCTGCCAAGTCCTCCAAGCCTCGGTCGAAAAAATCTGGTCGCAAAAAACCCGAAGCGACACCAGTAGAAGAATCAAAAACTTCAGAAGCCACAACCGCCGGGTCTGTTCCGTCCGACGAACCATCCAAGCCATAGTCTCGTTTGGGCTGGATGGAAGTTCGTACCCATAGATAGCTAGAGTAGAGGACAAAAGTTATGTTGAAAGTTGCATCTGCTGATTTCTTGCAAGGCGTGGTGGATCTTCGACAACTTCCCAAGAACGAATTGTGGGAAGTGCTCTTCATCGGTCGGTCGAATGTGGGCAAGTCGTCCCTCATCAATAAAATGTGTGCCAAGCGGGGCCTTGCCCGTTCCAGTTCTACTCCCGGGAAGACGCGGGAGATCAACTATTATATCATCAATAACGCTTTCTATTTTGTCGATTTGCCGGGTTACGGCTACGCAAAAGTGCCGGAACAGATGCGCGCCGGGTGGAGGCGGTTGATCGAAGATTTCCTGAAGCGCGGCGAGCCGATTGCGCTTGCCATGCAGCTTATCGATTCTCGCCAAGAGCCGACGCCGCTCGATTTGATGATGATGGACTGGCTGGAATACTACGAGGTTCCCTACTTGTTGGTTCTCACGAAGGCCGACAAGTTGCCGCACAGCAAATTGTTGAAACAGATTGAGACCTACAAACAGCAGTTCAATTCCCAGCTAACGGATGGATGTTGCCATGGGATTGTGCCGTTCTCCATCGTCAACGGCGAGGGACGGCAGGGACTTCTGAAAATTATTGAAGGACAATTGGCGACACCCCCCTCGAAAAAGAAAGCGGCCGTTTGAATTCAAACAACGGTTATCAACGAAAACCCCGACGATGAGTCGGGGTTTTTTCTTTTTGCGGGCAACCTTTGCAAATGCAAATGAATAGAAGTATTATTCTTCCGAATCAAAAAAAAGGTGAGGCAAGATGAACATACTGATTAGTGACCCGGTCGAGCAAGTGTGCACACGCATTCTTGAGCAGCACGGCCATACGGTTGAAAACAAGCCGGGGATCAAACAGGAAGAGCTGTTGAAGACCATCTCAAGCTATGACGCCCTGATTGTCCGGAGCGGCACGCAGGTGACTTCCGTGGTCATAGGGGCGGGAAAGAATCTTAAAGTTATTGGCCGTGCCGGCGCAGGTGTAGATAATATTGATGTAGAAGCGGCGTCGAGGAAAGGCATCATCGTTCTCAACACTCCGGGCGGGAATACGGTTTCTGCCGCCGAGCATACGATTGCCATGATGATGGCGTTGGCGAGAAGGATTCCGCAAGCGAACGCACTGCTGCGCGAAGGCAAATGGGACCGAAAGAAATTTGTCGGAACGGAACTTCACGGCAAGACTCTGGCCATCATCGGTTTGGGAAAGATCGGCAGGGAAGTTGCCGTGCGGTGTCAAGCCTTCGGCATGAAAACAATCGGCTACGACCCGGTGATGCCAGCCGAAGCGGCTGCGAAATTGGGCATCGCTCTTCTCTCGCTGGATGAAATTTGGCCGCAAGCCGATTTCGTATCCGTGCACACTCCGCTCAACGATGAAACTCGGCATCTGATCAGTGATGCGCAGATCGCACGGTGCAAGGCGACGGTTCGCTTCGTCAATTGTGCGCGTGGAGGAATCATTGATGAAGAAGCGATGTTGAGGGGATTAGAATCCGGCAAAGTGGCCGGCGCTGCGTTTGATGTGTTCGTTAATGAACCGCCCGGCGATCATCCGCTCATTCAACATCCGAACGTTGTGACGACTCCGCATCTCGGCGCTTCCACCGAAGAAGCTCAAGAAACTGTTGCGCAGATGATTGCGCAGCAAGTTGCCGATGCACTTGTTGGTCGAGGTCTCACGGGAGCGGTGAACGCCGCCGCTCTGCAAAATTCGTATCAGCAAGATGTGTATCCATATCTCGTGCTTGCCGAGCGCATCGGCAGTCTGATGGCGCAAATTGTTCCGCACAACATCTCAACGCTGAATGTGCGCGTGCAGGGGTCGATTGTAGAGCGAACACTGGACTCTCTTGCCGCAGCAGTTCTCAAAGGATTTCTCTCTCATCATGTTCTCGAACCCGTCAATTTGATCAACGCCAAGATCGTTGGTGAAGAACTTGGGATGTCCATCGAAACGACAACCGGAAGAATCGACGACTCGCTTGCGGAAGCAGTCGCAGTCGAGTGCCGGTGGAAGGATTCAAGTCTGAAGACGATTGGCACAGTCCACAATTCGAATTCACCCAGAATCGTAGAGTTCGCCGGATTCCCGATTGAATTTGTCGCTCACGGACACATCCTTCTCTACGAAAATGAAGACCGGCCCGGGGTGCTTGCGAGAGTAAGCACTACATTGGCAGGCGACAATCTCAACATTGCCAGCCTTTCCCTCGGCAGGAACGAAGTTGGCGGGAAGGCAATTACTGCTATTGGGATCGATTCCCCTCCCTCAGACCGCATCTTTAATGAATTGGCTGCAATCGATGGAGTTCGCCGAGCGTGGATCATTCGGTTATGAAGGCATCGGGGTCGAAGTTGCGAAAACTGTTGTCAAAAAATCCTTGACAAACACTATATCATAACCTATATTCATTCCAAGAAGTAAGGGGTTAGAACTTTCACAACATTCATCAGAGGAGGTGAACCGTTGTGCCTCGAGCGGGAAGGTTCCATGCACGAGGACACGCATTCTTGCCAAAACTTTTCTCACCACCGCTGAAAGCCGGCAGTTGACTTTCAGCAAGATGTACAAAACCTCACAATTCTAATCAATCTCCACCAAAGAAGGAGGTAGCGTATGTTTCGCAACTTCGTAAAAGTGTTTGCCGTGTTGGTCCTTCTTCCGGTACTTGTATTGGCGCAAGATGGTAAGTTGCGCGGCAAGGTAACGGATAAAGAATCCGGTGAACCGCTCATTGGCGCCAACATTCTTGTTGAAGGCACAAGTCACGGTGCTTCAACAGACGTGAACGGCGAGTACGTCATTCTGAGCGTTCCCGCGGGCAATTACACGGTGAAAGCATCATATGTTGGTTATGCTGCAACCACAATCAACAACGTGCGAGTCAATTCCAACATTACGACAACTCAAGACTTCACGCTTTCAAGCACGTCAGTCCAAACCAAAGAAGTGGTTATTACGGCTGAACGTCCGTTGATTCAACGAAACACGACGAATACGGTTCGGATGACAACGCAAGAAGACATCAAGAACTTGCCTCTGCGCGGACTTGCGAGTATTCTTTCGTTAAATGCGGGTGTTGTACGACAAGACGGAAATCTGTATGTCCGCGGTGGTCGATTGGGGGAAGTTGCATTTTTTGTTGATGGCGCTTCTGCCACGAACCCGTTCTTTGCCGGTGATAACCGAGAGGCTGTCAGCATAATTCAGGAAGCCATTGAAGATGTTCAGCTGCAAACAGGTGGATATACTGCTGAGTTTGGCGGCGCTAATTCTGGTATTGCTCGCACAACGACCAGAACCGGCGGAAGCACGTACAAGTTCTCAGTGGACTATTTAACGGATGATTTTGCGAAACCAGGCAAGACGTTCCTTGGGACATCTGCGTTTGGCTATCGTAACGTTGTTGCGACCGCAAGCGGTCCGATCGTTGCCGGCGCAACATTTTTTGTTGCTGCCCAATCGAATTATTTGCGAGACCGCAACAGAATGTTCCTTGAGCCTTTTTCGTTCAAAGGTTTGACAACCGATGAATTCTATGCTTCGGGAAATAAGGCCGATACCATTGGAACGTTTGCTGAGACGTTTGACAAGACTAATC
>JACRFF010000081.1 GCA_016218005.1 Ignavibacteriales bacterium | reverse complement strand
TCCATTGTCTTGACGTTCGTCGGCATCAAGATGCTTATCGCGAAATTCTATGAAATGCCTATCGGAATTGCGCTTGCGGTCGTTGCATCCATTCTTGCCGTTTCCGTTGTTGCCTCCATTCTTCGTGCTCGACGCATCAAGAAATTCAATCGTCCATAGTAGATAACCTGATAGGCGCGGCGCTCTTTCATGACCGCACGGGTTGAATTGAAAGTCAACTCGTCTGTTGGTATCTTGCAACTAGTTTGACTGCGCGGGAAAAACATTGAAGCGAACCGAACCCACCTTGCCACAGAAGAATTCCGAACTGCAGTTCGTCAAAGGTGTCGGCCCCAAGCGTGCGGCGGCGCTGGATTCCGTCGAGATTCGTTCGATCCGCGACCTCTTGTACAACTTTCCGCGTGGATACCTTGACCGAAGCACGATCATTCGCATTGCCGACGTGCGCAAGTTTATCGAGAAGGGAGAACCGGTAACGGTGATCGGTGAAGTGTTTCGTCAAGAGGCGAGACGGTCGAAACGCACCCGCAAAGTAATTTTCTTCCTCGCGCTCAAGGATGAGAGCGGATATCTCACCTGCATCTGGTTTGAAGGATATCAATGGTACAAAGACGCATTTGAAAACGGAGAAGTGCTTGCGGTCTCCGCAGTGCCCACGTTGGATAAGCTCGGCAGACCGCAGTTTGTTCATCCGCAGTTCGACCGCCTCAAAGGGGTTGAAGAAGATGAGCCGGATTGGGGGAAGATGTTCAACACGGGAGCGATCATACCGAAGTATCGATCGTCGGTTGAACTTGGCAAGGTGGGCTTGGATAGCCGTGGATTCCGGCGCATTATTCGCAACGCCGTTGCCTCTCATCTCCACGTAATCGAAGAATCGCTCACGGAAGATTTGCTGCGCCGCCAACGATTGCCGCAGCTCAAGTATGCGATCAAGAATATCCACTTTCCTGAGAGCGAGCAAGCTCTTGCCGATGTGCGCCGCAGGCTCAAATTTGACGAGCTATTTTATCTCCAAATCTTGCTTGCCCTCAAACGGCATCAAACGAAAAGCAATGTGAAAGGTTTGCGCTTCAAGACGCAAAGTGCGCGGGCAGACACATTGCGTACGACGCTGCCATTTGAATTGACGGCTGCTCAGCGGCGCGTGCTCGATGAAATCGCCGGCGATCTTTCGAGCGGCAAGCCGATGAATCGATTGCTCCAAGGCGATGTCGGCAGCGGCAAGACCGTCGTTGCCGTTCTGACAGCGTTGA
>JACRFF010000074.1 GCA_016218005.1 Ignavibacteriales bacterium | reverse complement strand
GGGTCTTCGTCTGCTTGCCGCACACAAACGGTTCATCGGGATTTTTTGAACTGAAAGGAAGAACGATTTCAGAATGATAAAAAATGAGGGCGAATGCAATGAGCAGAGTTGAGGCTTACCTGAATCCAGATTTGCCAATAGAGCAAAGAGCGGAGGACTTGCTTTCTCGAATGACCTTGCCAGAAAAAATTGCGCAACTCAAGGCAAGAGCATTCAACTTCAGCAGGATATTTTCCGAACGCATGGAGGAGCTGTTTGATGGGTTACAGGAGATAGAGAAGCGGAGCCTGGAGAATTTGGTAGTTGAGCAGGTGTATCGGCGAAAGGACATCCACGAGACAGTGGCAGTTAGTTACTGGAAGAAACATTGGAAGGAGTTGATCCTCGACGAAGAAAAAAACGGGATAGGCATGTTGAGCTGCACCCTCAGGTATTTTTCTCCCAGGGAAAGTGCGGCGTTTGCCAATGAAATACAGGACTTTCTTGTGCGTCCCGATGTATCGGGACGGTTGAAGATACCGGTTATGATCCATGATGAATGTCTCCATGGCTGTGTGGCAAAAGGTTCAACGAGCTTTCCACAGTCAATTGCACTGGCAAGCACCTGGAATCCTAATCTTGTTGAAGAGGTTGCCGCGGCCATAGGAAAAGAAACCCGAGCGCGTGGAATTCATCAAGCGCTTTCACCGACCATCAACATTGCCAGAGATCCTCGCTGCGGAAGAGTTGAAGAAACCTACGGTGAAGATCCATATCTAACATCTGCTATGGCCGTCTCCTTCATTGAAGGTCTTCAAAGTCAAAAGGTCGTCGCCACTCCAAAGCACTTTGCCGCGAATTTTGTGGGCGATGGTGGAAGAGACAGCGGCGCAATTCACTTCTCTGAACGGATTCTGAGAGAAGTTTACTTCCCGGCTTTCAAAGCCAGCATTCAACAGGCTGGCGCTCTCTCCACTATGGCTGCGTATAACTCTCTTGATGGTGTCCCCTGCTCTTGCAATAAATGGTTGCTTACAGATGTGCTCAGGAAAGAATGGGGTTTCAAAGGTTTTGTCGTTTCGGACTATGAATCCGTCTCGCATCTTCAGAGTAAACATAAGGTGGCGCAGACCAAGGCTGAAGCTGCTCAAAAGGCTTTAGAAGCAGGATTGGATATGGAATTGGATGAGAGCGAGTGCTACGATGAGCTTGCCCGCCGATGCTCTTCGAGCTTAGGCGGGCTTGCCAGTCTTGCTCGAGATGGAAAGCTGTCGGTAAAAACCATCGACGACTCCGTTCGCAGGATCCTGTACGTAAAATTTTGGCTGGGTCTCTTTGATAACCACCGGGTTGATCCCGAATACGCCGCGCAAGTTGTGGATTGCGAAGAACACCGGCAGCTTGCACTGAGGGCTGCGAGAGAGTCAATTGTTCTCTTGAAGAACACCGGCATCTTGCCTTTGACCAGGGATTGTGGGTCAATCGCCGTCATCGGCCCAAATGCAAATGAAATCAGACTCGGCGGCTATAGTGGTTATGGTATCAAGGTGGTTACACCTTTGGAAGGAATTCGCAATAAGGTTTCGCCCAGCAGTGCGGTGCATTTTGCTGAAGGCTGCAAGCTGACCGGAAGTTCCGAAGAGGGCTTTGCAGAAGCTGTGCGGATTGCCAGCAAGTCGAGTGTCGCTCTTCTGTTTATGGGCAATTCTTCTCGCGAAACCGAGGGCGAAGGTATTGATCGACACAGCCTGGATATCCCTGGTGTCCAGGAGGCTTTGATAAAAGCTGTCCGCAGTACCGGTACGCCTGTCGTTGTTGTGCTCATTAACGGAAGTGCCATCACCATGACAAAATGGGTGGATGAAGCACAGGCACTCATTGAGGCATGGTATCCGGGTGAGGAGGGAGGAAACGCGATTGCAGAAGTTCTGTTCGGCCATTACAATCCTGGTGGCAAGCTCCCCATTACCTTTCCCAAGTCTGTCGGTCAGCTTCCCCTCTATTATAATGATACACCGTCCGGCAGAGTGGATGACTACGCCGACCTGAGAGGCGAGCAGGCACTTTTTCCGTTTGGTCACGGACTGAGCTATACCGAATTTGTTTACACCGACCTGCAGATCACTCCGCAAAAAATGGATGCACGAGGAAAGGTCGCAATCACCCTTGCGGTTGAGAACGTCGGGAAATATGAAGGAGATGAAGTCGTTCAGCTTTATATCCACGATGCCGCAGCGGTTGTTGCCAGACCCGTAAAGGAGTTGAAAGGCTTCGCAAGGATCACGCTTGCGCCGGGTGAAAAGAAGGCGATAAGCTTCACGCTTGCTGGGGATGACCTTGCCTTTTACGATATCGACATGAACTGGATTATTGAGCCAGGTTTTTTCGAGGTGATGATCGGCAGTTCGTCGGAAGACATACGCTTAAAGGGGGCTTTTGCAGTTCACTAAGTATTTTATGAGATGGAAGTATCGATGGATGAAGTCAATAAATTAAAAGTTGCTCTTTTGTTGGCTGCATTATCTCTGTTGCCAGTTCTGCCAAGCGAGACTGCGGCCCAGGACATTAGTTCCCACTGGGGAATCAATGGTCATGTGCCGTCTGATCCCGCGATAGACAAGATGGTGGAGTGCGGCATCACGTGGTTCAGGGCGGATTTCCCATATTCTGACAACAACAACTGGGAGATGTGGGACACACTCGCTGTTCGAGCGAAGTCTCGCGGTCTCGAGTTTTTTGCCACTATTTTTGCCAGTTGGATCGGCGAACCTCCCGCAGGAGGCTGGGACAAGTGGGAAGATTTCGTCTATCGCATCGTCTCACACTTCAAGGGTTCGGTTCGCTATTGGGGAATTGGCAATGAGCACAACCCTGGTGCTTGGAGCCTGGACCAGTATGTGCAACTGGTAAGGCGAGCTTACGCCGGTGCCAAGCGCGCCGATTCCACATGCCAAATTGTCGCTCCGGCGTTTTCTTCCGGCGGACCTTGGCAGCAAGATTTAGCGGATTTTCTTGACCGCGCGTTGAACTATGTCGATGTGATCGACCAGCACTATTATTATAGTGCGAGTGACCCTACTGCTGAGTCTGTCTTGCAGGCGGTAGATGCAACCAAGCGAATTCTCGACGCTCACGGCGCTGCGAACAAACCCTTTTGGATCACGGAAACCGGACTCCAGAGCCTTTCCTGGGGCGAAGAGCTTCAAGCCAGTTTCTATGCTGAGATGTGTGATGGCGTCGCAGCCCGGCCATGGATTAAGAAGATCTTTTTCTATGACCTCATTGACCAACCCGGTGAGCACCCGACTTTGTGGGGTATTTTGCGCACGGATCTATCGCCCAAGCCTTCCTTCTTTGCGTATCAGGCGGCAATAGCAGCTTACAAAAAGCCGCTCGTAGTTTCTCGACCGGCTCCAGCAAATGCTTCGCAGCAAGTGCCGCTCAATAGTGTCATCGCCATTGAATTTTCACGTGGAGTGAATCAAGCGAGTGTGTTGAATGCCCTGACTATCACACCCTCCTTTGGGTTCACCTCGGAATGGTCTGTACATACACTTTCCATTATCCCAACAGCGCGGCTCTCGTCTACAACCACGTACACGATAAAGGTGAAAGCCACTACGGTCAGCGTCATTGGCGATAGTCTTGATGGCAACGGCAATGGGAGGTATGAAGGTCCAGGCGTTGATGATTTTTCGTTTTCTTTTACAACAGACACCACGGGCAAGCCGGGTGTGGTGCTGACTTCCTCTCCCCGACAAGGAGCGGTAGGTGTCGTGACCGCTGCAATTCAACTCACCTTCCAACTGCCGATGGAGAGAGCATCGGTCGAGTCTGCCTTTTCGATTTCGCCTGCTATTTCGGGATTCTTCATCTGGGAGAAGGACAAGATGGCGAGCTTTTATCTATTTGGAACCTTTAAGGCAGGAACCTTCTACACTGTGAGAGTGGGAAACAAGGCCAAAGACCGGTGGGGCTATCCGTTGGACGGCAACGGCAATGGAGGGGCAGATTCCCTCGATGATTTCGTTCTGTACTTTGCGACGACAGGAAAAGGGACGGAGACCTTCTATCCGATGACGGGAGAATTTCCCTTGAATTTCATCGGCACTTCCGTTGGCACGGCCAAGACAGCAAAGGCGACGCTTCCCGATACCGTGCAAATCAAGAATATTCAATCTGGCAAACTCCGCCTCGTCACAAAGGGAGTGGATGACACAAGCGAAGTTCATTTTTACATCAATGGGACAGGACCATTGATGCTCGCCGCACAGGCGGTTGGTGGGGACAACGCCACGTTGTCGGAGGTATCATTTCCGGGTTCTATTCTGAAGACAGGGGAGAACGAGATGCGGTTTGTGTATGCGAGGGATTTGGGAGGAACACGTAGCGGGTTTCAGATCGTGCCGATGGCGTTGGTGGTAAGCTACGTTACGGAGGTTTCTGAGGGCAGAGGGCTTCCAGAGGGATTTGCTTTGTTCCAGAATTATCCGAATCCGTTTAATTCTTCCACTACGATCAATTATGAAGTTCGGGACGAGACACAGGTTACGTTAAAAGTGTACAACATCCTTGGACAAAAGATCGAAACGCTGGTCGAT
>JACRFF010000073.1 GCA_016218005.1 Ignavibacteriales bacterium | reverse complement strand
TTCTTATACACGGACCGTACATAGCCGGCGTAATGTGCCTTGAGGAAATGCAGTTTGCTCTCCAACTCGTTGATGGAATTCTTCGCCGATTGAATATCCTCTGTCAACTGCTGCTCTTCATCGCGCAGAGTTTGGATGAGTTGTCGAATAAGTCCCGTTTGACGTTCAAGGTCATCAATGCGTTCGAGCGTTGCCTTTTCTTTCTTTTCGCTCTCGCGGAGTTTCTTTTCATACGTTTGGATTTCCGCGCGGAGCTTTTGCAGTTCATGCTCTTTCCGTTTGATTTCCCGATCGCCTCGTGCTTGTCCTGCAAGCGGCGCGTGAAGCGCTGCCCAAAGAAATATGGTGATGAGCGCGAATTTCATTGCACCACCACCCGTTCGGCGTTTGATGGTATTCGCACGGGCGCTATGCTGATGTCCGCGTCTCTCTCAACCTCGGAGAATGTAAGGACCACAAGGCTGCGCTCACGCGGATGCAAAAACCGAATGTTCATCGGCATCAATGAAGAGCCGACGGATTGGTAATTGCCGAAGGTGCGCTCAAGCATCAGTTTGCCGGATTGATCCACGACCACCTGCCTGCGAAGAAGCAGCGTCATCGGGTCTATCCAGTAACTTCGCGCCGTCATTCGGTCGCGATATTCCAACAAAAATTGCCCGTCGTCGGGTCGGGCATCGTCGGGTGAACCCTCATCCGTCGATGCAAAACCTCCGCCGGTAAGAGCCGTGAGGATGTCGTCAAAAGAGAGCGGAACCTGCAGCACTTGACGCATTGCGTGCGGAGAGGTTGAACCGGTAAGCACCAGATTCTCAAGCGCATTGTAGAAGACGAAGTCGCGGCGCGTGATCACGCCGGAACCGACACGCAGGCCAAACGGACCTTGAATCTCGATGGCGATGGTATCCGGCAGAACGACCATAAGTTTGAACGACCCCGATTGCGCGATGACGGGCGATTCGATGCTGATATTCCCTTGGCATCGGAGAGAGTGAATGCTATCGCGATTTGCGCGGATCGCCGAGTGGATTTCCGTCGAAGAAATAATTCTGTTGCCCACATTGAGCTTCGTGCGCGGTGCACAGCTACTGAGCACAACGGTTGCAGCAAGCGCCAGCCAAACGTGCTTCATCTCAGAGGGTGCCCCGGTCGATCTTCTCTCGCAACGCAGTGTTTTTGGGATTGAGCTCGAGCGCTTTCTGCCACATCTTGACTGCCTTCTCCCGTTTGCCAAGCTTGGAGTACACATCGCCAAGGTGTTCCACTACGACCGAGCTTGCTTTGTCTTTTTCGACGGCGTGTTCGATGTGGCTGGCGGCGCGATCATATTGACCGAGTCGAAAATAGATCCAGCCGATGGTGTCGAGATAGGAGGGATTTTCCGGTTCAGCGGCAACCGCTTTGGTTGCCATAGATAAAGCTCGCTCCAATTGGAGTCCGCGCTCGGCGAGACTGTAGCTATAGTTGTTCAGAATGAGGGCGTTGGTGGAATCCAACTTCAATGCCTCTTCATACAAACGGTCGCTATCCTGAAATCTCTTCAAGCCGTCGTATGTCAAGGCAAGAGAGCTGAGTATGTTGAGGTCTTTGGGATTGAGTTTATATGCTATTTCCAGTGCGGCGGCGGCTTTTTCCGGCTGCTCGGTTCGCGTGTATGCCAATCCGATAAGCAAGTGGACGCGAAAATCATTGGGTAAAATTTTTTGAGCGGTTGCCATGAGGTCGAGCACTTTTTGGTAGTTGCCTCGATCGAAATAACCGGAACCGACAAACCACCACGCATCGCCATTGCGTTCATCCAATTGAGTAACGCGCTCAAAATATTTTGCGGCGAGCGAATCTTGATGCTGTAAGCCTGCTATGCCGCCGAGGTACCAATAGACGCGCCAATCCCGCGGCGCGCTCGTCGAAAGCTGCTCGAAGATCGTCTTCGCACGCGGCAAGAGTGTGGAATCCTTTTGCGCCTGCGTGAACAGTGCAACGCCGATGCGGAGCTTGACTTCGGCGCTGGCGGAACTCAGAGCAAGTACTTTGTCGAACAGCTGCAAGGCGCGTTCCGTATGATTACGGCTAAGATGCAACTCGGCCAGTCCAACGGTAACCTCTACGTCGTGCTCATCGACCTCAATCATTTTCTCGAGTATCTTTATCGCCTCTTCGTTGTTGCCTGAGCGGCTGTAGAGTTCCGCCAACTGGCGCTGCAACGGTCGATTGTTCGGATCAAGGTCGAGCAGCCGTCGGTACTTCTCCGCCGCCTCCTTGTGCTTGCCGAGCGAGTTATACAGTTCTGCCGCCGCAAGCAAAACCTCCCATTCTTCACCATTGCGATCAAGCAGCTTCTCATAGATTTCCAACGATCGAAGCGGCTTCGTCGGTTGATAGAGACGAGCAAGATTGAACCACGTCAGCCAGCGAGTCGAGTCTATCGCAACGATGACTTCGTACTCCCGCACAGCGGACTCTTGCTGAAATGTGGCAAGATACACGGCGGCAAGATTTTCCCGATATGCCGGATTGCCCGGATCAAGCTGGACGGCTTCACGCCCGAACTCAGCAGCCTTCGCAGGTTTGTTCAAGAGCAGATAATCTCGGGAGAGCGCAAAATAGATGGCCGCATTGCGTTCAAACTGCAGGGCGTCCTGAAACTCGAGAATAGCTTCCGCATACTCGCCTTTGGCATCGTGAGCACAACCGTTGATAAACGACATCAGCGCACGTTCGCTTCGAATTCGTTCCTGCTGGTGAACTTGGGGGGCGGGTACAGGGCGGTTGGCGGGGTCGTTAGCGGGTTGAGAAGTGCCGCATCCTGCGGCGAATGCTAACGCCGAACACGCCAAAGCAATTTTTATGTGCACTACTTTCATCGCTTCTTGAAATAATATAGAGAAAGCGTGGTGCAATTCCAACCTTCGAGCGTTAACGCCTTGACTTTCAAAACGGGGTTTAATAACTTGCTCAAGTAGTTGAGGTTCAAATCATCATTCGTTATCGCGAGGAGGCACTATGCGTCTCACATCCACAGGGGAGAATTTCATTGTGTTGAAGCTGATGGTATTGATTTCGATGATTGCCGGCGCCGTGTTGTTCATTGGCTGCGGAGGCGGCGAGCAAGCTCAGCACCAAGAACAAGGCGAGCAGAAGCCTGGACAAGAAGCACAAAAACCAAACGGTGAAAAACCTGCGGAGGAGAAGCCGATGGATCAGGCGCTCACAAGCTTTGTGGGCACGCGAGGAAAAGATACGCAAGCGCAAACATCGGCTCAGCCTGCCCAGCAAGCGGCAGTGCCGGCGAATACGCTAGCGGCGTATGAAAAGCAGTTGGAAGACTTACGTACCGAGAACACAACGTTGCGGCAAAAGATTGCAAAGCTCGAACAGGATAATCGCACGTTGAATGCACGGCTTTCAGATACTGACGCCAAAATTGCGGCTGAGAAGTCTCGCGCTGACCGTGCGGAGGAAGCTTTGAAAAACACCGCGACCGCAGCAAATCAACCTGCGTCGAAACCAGCCGAAGGAACACCAAAGTCGGAACCGGCAAAAGCTGAGCCGAAGCCCGCCACCAACATTACCGGCTATGAAGACGCACTGAAGGCGTTCAACAGCCGCAAGTACGCCGATGCGCTGCAAGGATTCCAGCATGTTTTCTCTGCGGGCGTGGCCGAGGATATGGCAGACAATTGCAAATACTGGATCGGCGAATCCCAATTCGCGTTGAAAAAGTACAAAGATGCTGTCGGTTCATTTGAGGATGTAATAAAGTACAAAGCATCGGAGAAGAAAGGCGACGCCCAATTCATGCTCGGCCAAAGTTTTGAGAGGCTGGGGAACAAGGTAAAGGCCAAAGAAGCGTACGAAAAAGTAGTGAAAGACTATCCGATGAGCAAGAATGTCAAGCGCGCCAAGGAGCGTTGGGCGAAACTGTAAGAACTGAAGAGTTTGGGAAAAATCCCGTTTGCGCAAAGCGAACGGGATTTTTTGTTTAGTTGAATCTCGCCATAACCGTCTCTATATTTCACAAAAGAAATGTCTAAGGTCGTCACCAAATATGTTTGCCAGTCGTGCGGGTATGTCTCCCCTCGATGGGTAGGGAAATGTCCGAACTGCTCGGAATGGAACACCTTCGTCGAGGAAGCTCCCGCGCCGGTGAAGGTGGCGCGAAGATCAGGCGTTCAGTCGAAACTTGAACCGGTGTCTATTGAAGACATCGACGCCGACGATACGCCGCGCATCAAGACAGACATTGCCGAATTCGACCGCGTGCTCGGCGGCGGATTGGTTCCCGGATCGTTGATCTTGCTCGGCGGCGACCCCGGCATCGGCAAATCGACGTTGATGATGCAAATGGCGCTGGAACTCAAAGATCAAGTTGTCCTCTATGTGACCGGAGAAGAATCGGCACGGCAAATCAAACTGCGCGCCGAGCGGTTGAAAGCGGCTGGGAAGAACATCCTTATCCTCGCGGAGACGAATCTCGACCTCATCATCGATGTCATCGAACGCGGCGAGCCGGGTCTGATCATTGTCGATTCGATTCAAACCATGTATCGTCCAGGACTTGAAAGCGCGCCGGGAAGCGTCAGCCAAGTTCGCGAGTCGACCGCGCTCTTGCTGCGCTTGGCGAAGACGCGCGGCATCCCAATTTTCGTCGTGGGGCACGTAACAAAAGAGGGCGTTATTGCCGGACCGCGCGTCATCGAGCATATGGTGGATACGGTGTTGCAGTTTGAAGGTGAGGCGCACTATTCGTATCGCGTTCTGCGTGCGTTGAAGAACCGGTTCGGCTCGACGAACGAGATCGGCATATTCGAGATGCACGACACCGGATTGCGCGAAGTGCAGAATCCATCCGAAGTCTTCTTGTCGCAGCGACACTACGGTGCCTCCGGTTCCACCGTTGTTGCGAGCATCGAAGGGACACGACCGATTCTGGTCGAGGTGCAGGCGTTGGTAACCTCCACGAACTATGGGATGCCTCAAAGAAATTCCACCGGCTTTGATTTCCGGCGGCTGGCATTGCTGCTGGCAGTATTGGAAAAAAGAGTGGGACTCAATCTTGGTCAGCAGGATGTCTTTGTCAATATCGCCGGCGGCATCAAGATCGATGAGCCGGCAGTCGATTTAGGCATTGCTTCATCTATTGTCTCCAGCTTGCGTGATATTCCGGTCGATTCGACATCAGTTGCGGTGGGGGAGATCGGACTCGGCGGCGAGATTCGAACCATCGGCTACATCGAAAAGCGGGTGCAGGAGGCGGCGAAGCTTGGGTTCAAGCGGATCATCGTTCCCTCCAACAATCTCAAATCCGTAAAGTCGAATGGAGGAATTGAAATCGTGGGAGTCGATCGCATTGAAAAAGCAATCGAGGCGTTGCTGGGGTAGGTTGTATGTTGAATCAATCGCGGAATTCGGGCAGATAACATCGTGCCAACAGTACTTCGCCTTGGACCTTTTCGATTTCATTTCTACTCGAATGAAATGAACGAACCGGCGCATATTCATGTCAGTTCTGACACCACTTGCCCTAAACAAAAAAGAAAGTTGCCCTAATGCCATTATACAAAATTGCACATAAGCAGCTTGAGCTAATCAAAGAGAACACGTTTAGATTGGAGAAGGATGTTCAACAAATCGTTGAAGCTAATCTCGGCTCGCTTTTTGGGTTGCAACTTGTCCGCAGTGAGTTTTCTCTTAGCGGGCTCAGAATTGACACCCTCGCATATGATAAGGAGGCTCAGGCATTCGTTATTATCGAATACAAAAAGGGTTCAAATTATTCAGTCGTAGATCAAGGTATGAGCTACCTCGGTCTTATGCTAAATAACAAAGCTGATTGCATTCTGGAGTTCAACGAGAGATGCAATGGATCTCTCAAGCGAGACAATGTCGATTGGTCCCAATCAAGAGTCATCTTTATCTCTCCTTCTTTCACGACATTTCAACTTGAGGCAATTAACTTCAAAGACTTACCAATCGAATTATGGGAAGTTAAGCGATATGCAAACAAGACCGTGCGATTCGACCAACACAAGCCAGCATCTACTACTGCCACCATCAAGACAGTGTCCAAGAAAAGCGAGGTTGTCGAGGCAATCAGCCGAGAGGTCAAGACATACACTGAGGAAGGTCATTTGAAAGTTGCTGAGCCACACATTGCCGAACTTTACAATCGGTTCAAGGAATTCGTGCTGGCAATTAGCCCCGAGCTATCAGTCAAACCGATGAAGCAGTATGTCGCATTCCGCTCCAAGACGAACATTGTCGATGTTGTCGTCTTAAGGAAGGCACTCAAGGTTTTCATCAATCTACCAAAGGGTAAGTTGGATGATCCCAAAAAGCTCGCACGAGACGTTTCGGAGATCGGACATTGGGGTAATGGCGACTATCAGATCCAAATTAATTCGGACGATGAATTAGAGTATGTTATTTCTCTTGTTAGACAGTCGCACAAACTTAATGGATAATTCACGGGCAAGCGGCGCCTAACACCGATAAAGCATGACACTCGATTCTATGATAGACTTTAATTGTGCTCGTTCCACCGTTTTGCTCACGTAGAACGATTAGTGTTCGAACATCAAACATTTCTGAAGGAGAAGTTCGATGAGTTCCATAGCCGCTAACCGCCGCATTGATGTTGAACCTGCGGCCATTCGAACGTGGACGGACAAACGAATGGTCTTTGTGGAGTTAACCGACGGACGAATTATTGGTTTTCCCGCAGATCGTTTTCGCATACTCAAGAACGCGTCGGACGAGCAGCTCAAAGAAGTTACGCTTCGGCTCAACGGGTATGCGTTGCGCTGGGACAACCTGGATGAAGATATCACCGTGTCTGGCATCGTTGAAGGAAGGTTTCAAT